>CAZOSR010000012.1:0-14065 GCA_964582445.1 uncultured Coriobacteriaceae bacterium
GTACAGCTGACGGCGTAGGGCGGGCGTTCTAACCAGGGCGTCGAGCAGAAAGCGCCGCCCAGTGCGGTATGCTCGGGTCGCAACTGGTTTGGGGGCGGCGCTTCAGCTGAAGCACAGAGACGTTAGGTCTACCAGGAGGAATCGTTGAGAGACGACTGGACACCTGCCACGGGTGACGAGTACTCCGCCTACCTCAAGCAGCTCCGGGCGGAACGCGAATCTCGCAAGGCGCAGATGCCGGCTCGCAGGCGTCTTCGTCTCTCCGCTAGCGAGCGTGAGCAGATTCTCGCCAAGACCGCGAACAGGTGTCACATCTGCGGCGGCCCCATCGTTGGCGACGTCTGGCACGCTGACCATGTGCTGGCGCACAGCGGTGGTGGCGATCACTCGGCGGACAACTACCTGCCCGCACATCCCACCTGCAACAACTACCGGTGGGACTACCGGGCGGACGAGTTCCAGGAAGTGCTGCGCCTCGGCGTGTGGCTTCGGACTCAGATCGAGAATCGCACGTCGCTCGGGTCGGAAGCGGCGGACGCGTTTGCGGCGCATGAGCGGCAGCGCCTGAGGCGCAGGGGCCCCAAGCGGGAGACCTAACAAGCGCATCCAGCCGACGGCACAAGCGGTAGTCTACGAAGAGAGGCGCTGAAGCCGCGGCTGAAGCGCAAGAGCGTTAGATCGACCCCCGCAATCACTTGCACGGCGACGTTCGAGCGCGTACGCTTTATTGTACGATATCGCGTACTCTGGAGGCCATCATGCAACCGCTTCGACTCGATGAGGACATCCGTCCGCTCTCGGAGTTCCGCTCAGGCGTCGCATCGTTCATCAAGCGCGTCAGCGACACCCGTCGGCCGCTCGTGCTCACCCAGCACGGCCGCGGCGTTGCGGTCGTCGTCGACATCCGTGAGTTCGAGGCGATGCGCGAGAAGCTCGCGATCCTCGACGACATACAGGTGTCGCGCGCGCAGATCGCCGCCGGTGGTGGGACTCCTCATGACGAGGCTAAGGCGCGAGTACTCGGCAAGCTCAGGTCATGAGGATCATCTGGTCGGATCGGGCTCTCGAGCGCGTCGAGGAGATCGCCGCCTACATCGAGCAGGACGACCCCGCTGCAGCGGTTCGTTGGGTGGAGGAGTTGTTCACTGCCGTCGACAGGCTCGGCGACTTCCCGGAGATGGGTAAGCCCGGTCGCGATGTCATCACACCCGGGATAAGGGAGCTTGTCATCGGGGACTTCCGGGTCTTCTACGAGGTCGGCGTCGACATTGACGTCCATTCCGTTTGGCGCGCGAGTCAGTTGGTCGACGAGGACGAGTTCGGCGGGGCGATCTAACCCGGGCGTCGAGCAGAAAGCGCCGCCCAGTGCGGTATGCTCGGGTCGCAACTGGTTTGGGGGCGGCGCTTCAGCTGAAGCACAGAGACGTTAGCCACAGCAAGAATCCGGTTTGGTTCTGGTAAGGCCGGGGGCGTATCATCGAATCATGAGCACACCAGCGATCGACATCAACAAGCTCGCGCCTGAGGAGCGTCTCGCCTTGATCGGAGATCTGTGGGACAGCCTCCGCACCAAGCCCGAGGCGTTGCATATCACTCCGGCGCAGCAGAAGGTGCTTGACCGGAGGCTCGACAAGCTCGACAGCGGCGACGCTGCAGTCATCTCCTGGGACGACGCCAAGCGGCGGCTTCGCGGCTGATCGGCGTGCGCAGCGCCTGGTTCCTTACATCGGCAGTCGCAGACGTGGCGGAGGCGCGCGACTGGTATGAACTCCAGCGACCGGGTCTCGGCGACGAGTTCATTGATGCCGTGGATTCGGCGGTGGACTCCATTCTCGGTTTCCCTGCCGCACATCCCGTTGTCTACCGTGGATCTCGCCGCTTCTTGCTGCCGCGCTTCCCATACTGTCTGTACTACCGCGTCGATGACGCTGGGATCATCGTGGTCGCCTGCCTACATGCGGTTCGTGACCCGGAGCATCATCGGCGTCGGTCGCGTGGCTAACAAGCGCTTCCAGCTGACGCGCCGCGGTGTACGCTATGAAGAGAGGGCTTCAGCGCGCTGCTGATGCGCTCATACGTTAGATGTGGTGCCGACGCACCACTGGGGGAGGCCTCACGATGACGAGACTCGGTGTCTTGGCAGTCGCGCTAACCGCAAGTCTGCAGTTCATAGTCGGCCCGGCGGGCGACTGGATACTCGGATTCGCCAGCGGCACTGATGATCCCGGGCCTATCAGCATGACGACGTGCACCATAATCATACTCGGCCTGATGGCTTTGGCGTATCTTGCAGCGGGAGCACTCGCGGCACACTGGAGTGGCGTGTCCGGGGCAAGGCTCGCCACGGTGACGGTCGCAGCGTTCATCGTCTCTGCGGCACTGCTTGGTGGCTTCACTGCCGTCGTGGCGAGAATGCCCGGCCCTGTGTGGCAAGCGCTCGGGTCTGACGACTGGTGGCTCCTGGTGCAGTTCGGATACTCTACGCTTCACATATGCGTCGCCGCACTTCTCAGCCGACTGCCCGTCTTCTCGGGCACACATCTAACAAGCGCTTCCAGCGGAAGCGCGCCTTTGGCGTAGAATCGACCAGCAAGGCTTCGGCGCGCCGCGGCTGAACCGCCGAGACGTTAGGCGCAACGATGGGATGTCGGGGTTGGATAGCGCAGTAGCTCTTGGAGTGGGTCTGCTGACCGTCATCGTTGCGCTGCCGGTTATCAGGGTGTGGGCGTGGTGTCTCGCCGACCTGCTCGGGAATCAGCCGGGCCTGGACGACCCGTCGCGCGTGCTGTGGATGGCGATGCTCATCCTTGCGAGTCTGGTCGGCGTAGTCGCCTACATCGGAATGGGACCGGGCGGGGATCATTGGGATCCAGACATGCTCTGGTGGCCATGGAAACGCTAGCTGTAGGTGCGCCTAACCAGCGCTTCCAGCTGACGCGCAGGAGTCGTCGGCTAGACTGAGAGGTAGTTGACGCGTGGCTGAAGCGCCAAGACGTTAGGCATAGTCCGCCGACTGTTGACTCACCTATGTCTTTCTCTCCGCCCGTTCTGGGCGCAACGATAGTCTTGGCCGATTGGGGGTCCCATGCCAGCGAAACGTCGCGTCACCGGCGAAATGCGTGAGCGCCTGGACAACATGGCGGAGGCTGCGGCCGAGGTACAGCGCAACCCATCCATCTGGGGAGACAACCTTGGGTGCTGGCTCACGGCTGTTGGCCTGTTCCTGGCTGCTCTCGCAGTCCTTGGCGTGCTGTACGCGACTGGCGCCATCGACTACGACTTCACGCAAACGCCCCAAGAGCGTGCCGCATCAGAGGGAGCCGCTCCCGATGGAGCAGGCCCAACGACGTCGCAGGAATCGCCGGCTCCGGCCGGTCCGCTGGCAGAGAATCCCACCGCCGTCGGCCAGGCAGTCGACGCAATAGCGCGGCCAGCCATCGAAGAGGTCTACGGCGAGGCCCAACTCTTGAGCGCTCCGTCGGTGGAAGCTCCGATCGTTAGCCTGCAGTACGGCATCCCAACGAATCCCGCTGAGGGCGATGGAGAGAGGTTGCGAGACGCGTTGGCGCAGAGAGGTGCGCGCGTGGATCCCGACAACAGCGAGATGGACTACCACGCCGGAGAGGAGTTCATGATGCTGATCGACACAGGCAACCCGGCCTACAAGTCCCTTCGTGTGAGCATCTCTCCGGATCTCAAGATGGTGTACGTCAACGCTGACAGGTCAGAGTAGGAGTCTGTTGCACTGGGCGCGCTGCTGATGCGCTCATACGTTAGACACACGGGGGAGTCAGTGGAAATCGTCGAAGTTGATGAGTCCGATCTGCCAGCCATCGGCAGACTGCACGAGTACTTTTGGGGCGAGCGCTCGGACGTGGGATCCATGAGCAGAACGCTCGCCGTGCTGTGCGACGACCCGGACCACGTCATCCTCGCAGCGCGAATCGACGGCGAGTGCGTCGGCACAGCGACTGGCGTCATCTGCCACGGCCTGTACGGCGGCTACGACACGTACATGGTCGTCGAAGACATGGTCGTCGATGTAGCGCAACGGCGAAAGGGAATCGCGAGTGCTCTTCTGACTCGGCTCGAGGTGGTCGCCCGTGAGCGAGGCTGCAATCAGGTGATCCTGCTGACTGAGTCTGTTAGGTCGGACGCAGTGGCGCTCTACGAGTCAAACGGGTTCGAGGCCCGCTGGACCGGGTTCAAGAAGAAGCTGTAGTCCGGTGTCTAACAAGCGCTTCCAGCTGACGCGCAGGAGTCGTCGGCTAGGCTGATTAGCAGTCGGCGCGCCGCTGGTAAAGCACAGAGACGTTAGCGATACAGAAGGGGGCTGTCATCGAGTTCGAACTTCGAGTGGCTGACGTCTCGGACCGCAGTGTCGTCTTCGGACTTCTGGAGTCGGCTGCGGCGTGGCTTCGCGAGCGTGATATCGACTACTGGCAGAACTGGCTCGAACCTCCCGCTCATCACGTCCGCTGGGTCGACGACGGACTGGCGTCGGGGGAGTTCCGGGTTCTCGAGTCTGACGGCCGGGTGATCGGCTGCGTGAGGATCCAAGATTCCGATCCGCTCTTCTGGGGCAAGGACGCCGGACTCGCGGGCTATGTACACTCCCTCACTATTGACCGCTCACTTGCCGGGCGCGGCATCGGTGCAAGGACTCTGGATCTGCTCGGCTGCGAGCTCGCCGCAGTCGGCGTCAAGCTGCTTCGGCTCGACTGCGGTGAGTCCGCAACGGAGCTTCGCCGCTACTACGAGTCACTCGGCTTCCGCCCGGTCGGCACTACGGTCGTCGATGGCGACAGCCTGGTGCTCTACGAGCGACCCATTCGGGAGTGATCGCTAACCCGGGCATCGAGCAGAAAGCCCGTCCGTGTGCGGTAGACTTGGGCAGGGAAGCGGGGTGGGGCGCGCTTCAGCTCACGCCCAAAGACGCTAGCGCCAAAGGGGGAATGGCACGTGTCTGACTCCATAACTCGGCTGTCGGTCCTTGTGGCGAGCGCGCTTCTCGTCGCTTTGGTCGCCGGGTGCTCCGCAGAGCCTGTGCCGGGTACCGATTCGGTACCGAGTCCGTCCACAGATGCAACGTCTTCAGACTCTGACGAACCGTACACCTCGCAGTCTTCGCCGGCTCTGCTCGAGATGCCGCAGGTTCGTGCTCGCATAGACTCAGCGGTCGGTTCCACCGAGCGTCCGATTTAGGCCGAAGCGGAGAAGGAAGCCCTTCGGGTCGCTCAGGGGATGAACGCGGACGCCCACTTCGTATCCGCCAGTCTCGCGGGAATAGGAGAGGACGCGGAAGGTCGCTGGTGGGTTCAGGTCTGGACACTGACAGACTGGGGTGAGAGCGAGCAGTGGTTCCTGATCAAGGCTGCGAGCGGCTGGGTGTATGTGACGAACGGGACCGGTGTCGAGCGCAGCGAGTTGCCCTCAGACATCGTCTGGGAGGACATCCCCTAGGCGCCAACCAGCGCATCCAGCAGGCGCGGCAAGCGATAGACTGAACGTGGAGGGGATGAGCGCGCTGTTGATGCGCTCATACGCTAGCTTGAACTGTGTGTCTCGAAGTCTGAACTGGGGGGTTGGACTTGGACGATCGGCTCGTCATCGAGCTGGTTCTTGCCGCGACGATACTCGTGGGTCGAGCCGGCGATGTCTTCAGTACCCGTTTCGCATCACCGGACATGGTGCTTGAGGCGAATGCCTTCGCCCGGAAGGTCGGCCGACCGCTGGCGCTTGCATCGTTTCTTCTCGCCGCCGTTCCATTCTTCAGTGTCGAGCTCGGCGTGATGGTCGCCGTACCCTCGCTCTTCGTCGCCTCCAGCAACCTGTTCGAGGGGTGGGTAGCCCATGCCTTGGGCGAGCAGCAGTACTTCGAGCTCATGCAGCACGCCGCGAGCAAGCTAGCCCCGCGTGTCGCTCAGGGTGCAGTCCTTGGAAGCGCGGCGTTCATTGTTGTCGCCAGCGGATTGCTGCTCTTGATATCCGGTGGCTCAGAGCACCTCTCCTGGTACTTTGCGTGGGGGATGTTGGCCTATGCTTCGGCGCTGGGCATACACGGTACTTCGTTCGTGAGGCGTCTCTACGACGGTCTCGCGAGCAGTGAGCTGCCATCGGCGGCGTCAGGCTAACAAGTGCTTCCAGCCGACTCACGCACGCGGTAGGCTGACATGAAGTCGCTCGTTCGCGGCTGATGCGCAAGTGCGTTCGAGGGAGCCAGGCCATCCGCTGGGCAATCTGCTATTACTCGGGTTCGGGCAACACGAAGCTCGCCTGCGAGTTCATCGCCGCGCGTCTCGGCGACCCGGTCGACCTTTTCGACATCACGGTGGTCCCTAACGCTGACCTTGCCGCCTATGATGCGGTCGGTTTAGCGACGTTCACCGACTTCGGCGGCATCCCCGAGTGCTTCGTCCGCTACCTGACCGGCCTGCCTGACCAGGCGGCGAAGCCGGCGTTCTGTCTCAATACCTATGGACTCGTGAGCGCGCGCACCGCATACGACCTCGTCGCGGCCGCGATCAGAGCCGGCTTCACGGTCGTCGCCTCCCATTCGCTTCGCATGCCGGAGTCCTATCCGCCCATGATCGCGCGCGGCTTGGGCTTCGCGAATCAGCCAAGCCATGCGAGGGTGCGCTCGTTGGAGCGTTTCGTCGATTCACTGCCCTCATCTGCCTCCAGTCTCGCCGCGGTCGAAGTGCCGCGTCTCTCGCGCCTCATGCCACAGCGTCCGCGCACGACCGCACGTGATGACATGGGGGAGAAGCGGGTCGACGCGACGAAATGCACGAGGTGCGGCACGTGCGAGCGAGGGTGTCCCTACGACGCGATCACGCTCACGCCGTACCCCGTTTTCGACCAGGAGCGCTGCTTCGGTTGTTGGCGCTGCTACAACCGCTGTCCGTCGCACGCCATCAGCACGAAGCGCTTCGATGGGCCCTACTACCCGCATCCTTCAGACCACGCGCGCGAGGCACTCTCGTCTGACTGACGCGTGGCGTGACCCCTCAGACAAGCGTTTCCAGCGGAAGCGCGCCTGCAGCGTAGAATCAGGACAGAGGTGGAGCGACGCGAGCTCCGCCGAAACGCAACAACGTTAGGTGGATTGAACGGGGGAATCGTGTTCGACGATGAGCAGAAGGCGCTCGCTCGGACGCTCTGGCTGCTCAATCCCCGTGGACCCTACCATCGCGCGACGATCGTTGACGCGCATCGGATCCCCGAGTCGGGTGGGTGCCTGATCGTCAGCAATCACGGGCGGCTGGACTTCGACTCGTTCATCTTGCTGCGCCTTATTCTTCGAGAGCGTGCACGGCCTGGGCGGATGATGGCCGATCACCTGTGGTTCAGGATCCCCGTTGCCGCTCGCATCTTCCGTTCAGCCGGAGCGGTCGACGGGTCTCGAGAGAGCGCCATGCGCCTGCTCAGAGGTGACGAGTTGGTGCTCACCTACCCCGGCGGTGTGCGGGAGATCATGGGCAGCGCGTTTCGCAGGGAACATATCGACTGGCAAGGCCGCAGAGGATTCGCCCATGTCGCGGTGGCTACGGGCGTCCCCGTCGTCCCCATCGTCGGCGTTGGGGTCAACAGTGGCCACCTCTTCGTCACTCGTGGACGGTTCCTGGGCAAGATCCTCTTCCAGGGGCTGCTTCGGCTCGGGCCGGACTACGCCGAGTACCGGGACCCGCTCACGATAGGCATCATCCCAGTTCCGCTTCCGTTCGGGCTTGCGGTCAGCTTCCCTCTACCGTGCAAGCTGACGTACTACGTCGGCGAGCCGCTCATCCCCCCTTGCTCTGCGGAGGGCGCGCCCGCCTCTGAGTCGGTTGTCGAGGACTTCGCGCGCGAAGTCCTCGAGTCGATGCAGGATCTCATTCGGCTCCACGGGCGTCCGCGTCAAGCACCCAACCCGGGCGTCAACCCGACAACGCCGCGTGAGGTAGACTCGGGCAGGGAGCGGGCGTAGGCGTTGCGGGTTACGCGCAAGAACGTTGGACCGACGGTATGGGGCGAGCGTGGTGATACCAGAGCATATCGATACGCCGCGACTTCTCTTGCGCAAGCCTCGGCCCGACGATGTAGAGGCCGTGTTCTCTGGATGGGCAAGTGACCCCTTGGCCACCCGCTATCTAAGCTGGAGCACACACGCTTCGCCTTCTGACACCGTGGAGTTCCTGCGCTTCAGCGACGACCATTGGAGTCGCTGGCCGCTAGGCCCACTCCTCATCGAGCGTCGTGAGTCCGGGGAGATCATCGGCAGCTCGGGTCTGACCTTCGAGTCGAGTGGCCGTGCGGAGCTCGGCTATGTTCTCTCGCGGCATGCGTGGGGATCAGGCTACGCCACAGAGTGCGTCCGCGCCGTGCTCGAGGTCGCTCAAGGGATGGCCCCGCTCGGTCTGTTTGCCTGCGTTCACCCCGAGAACACTGCATCTATGCGCGTCCTCGAGAAGTGCGGGTTCATCAGCAGTGGCATCATGCCGGCCTACGCGTCGTTCCCGAACCTGCATGCAGAGCGACTCTGCGACGTGGTGGCGTACTCGTACGACATCGGACCGCTGGCCTGAGTTCAAGTTCGAATCGCAACACGCGGCCCGTCTGAGCGACCTCGGAACCGATTGTGCCCCAGGTCGCTCCACTCTCGCGGGGTGGGGGTGTTGCGTTTGGTGTCTGCATTCGCGCCGGCTGACAATCGCTTCCACGCAGAAGGCGCACCTCGTGCGGTAGACTCGGGCAGGGAAGTGGGTGTGCTGCGCGCTTCAGCTCACGCCCTGAGACGTTAGCCCTAACCGATGATCTCTGCTCACCCCACAAGGAGTCTTCCGCGTTGGACATTCCTCGGATCTTCAACATCACTGAGAGCGCCCACCGCATCCACAACCCGTTCACCCCGGACAAGTTCGCGACACTGGGCGAGGCGCTAAGGCTGGAACCTGGAACCGCGGTGCTCGATCTTGGTAGCGGTTCAGGAGAGATGTTGTGCACTTGGGCGCGCGATCACGGCATCACCGGTGTCGGTGTGGATATGAGCCAGCTGTTCACCGAGCAAGCCGTGCGTCGTGCACAGGAGCTCGGTGTTGCGGATCGGGTCGAGTTCATCCATAGCGATGCGGCTGGCTACGTCCATGCGCACAAGGTCGGTGTAGCGGCATGCGTCGGTGCGACGTGGATCGCCGGTGGGGTCGCCGGGACCATCGAGCTCCTGGCGAAGAGTCTCCGTTCGGGAGGGATCGTCCTGATCGGCGAGCCGTACTGGCGACAGCTTCCGCCGTCTGAGGAGGTTGCCAAGGGCTGTCTGGCCAACTCGGTCTCAGACTTCCTGTTGCTGCCAGAGCTCGTTGCATCTTTCGGCGAGCTCGGCTATGACGTCGTCGAGATGGTTCTGGCCGATCAGGACGGCTGGGACAGATACGAGGCCGCCAAGTGGCTCACCATGCGCCGATGGCTCGAAGCCAATCCCGACGATGAGTTGGCGCCGGAGGTGCGATCGCAACTGACGTCGGAGCCGAGGCGGTTCGTTGCATACACGCGTGAGTACCTTGGGTGGGGCGTGTTCGCCCTGATGCCTCGGTGATGTATCGGTCCGCTTGCTGACCGTTACCGCTGCGCGGTCGGGTCAGTGAACGCATCGAGCAGACCGCCAGAGGGTAGATTGACCCGAGAGGGGCATGCGCGTCTGCTCATGCTTGGGACGTTGGACAGAATGGGGGGATCCCATGGGTGACGCTCGTTTCGGGTGGTCCCTGATTGCCTTCGCACTGCTAATGGTCGGTACAGCCGGACTGTTGTTGAACGAGTTCGTATTCGCCTGGGGTACCGCTGCAACGGGAGCGTTCGCCGTGTCCAATGCAGTTGGACTGCTCATCTTGAGCCTCGGCTTGCTCAAGAGCGCCAAGGCTCGCAGCGGTCGATCCTAGCGCGATCACCTGCACCTGCTGCATGCCGCATACCTCGCTGCCCGGTACTCAATGGAGGCGGCCGCGAGGCGGGTGGGTACGAATGTAGAGGGTGCGTCGCGAGCGGGAACGCTCCCCCCGCCACGCAGAGCAGTCCACTGCCAGGATTGGAGGGGACATGGATACGACTCAATGGATAGTCCTCATTGGCGGATTCTTCATCGTCGTACTTGTGCCGGCACTTTTCGCCCTTCGCCGGAATCGCAAGTAGATCTGACAGAGGCCGCCCAACAGGCGTTTCGATCTGGCAAGACTCGACCACACGAGCTCGGCTCTGCAAGACGAGGCTGAGCCTCCTCTTGCAGGTGAAGTGGCGCCCACGCCCACAGCAGTGACTGCGAAGAGCGCCTTCCTCGCTCACTACCAGCGACACGTCCGACCGGTTCAGGGTGCCGTTGACACCGTTGTCCGTTTGATGTCAGCCCGGGTTCTCGTTGGCGTGCGCACAGACGTGCCCTACGGAATGCCGCGGCGCATGGCGATCGCAGATCTCGATTCTCACGGGCTTTCCGCGCTCGCGTCCTCCACGCTGACCTCCATCGACGTGGGATTCCGCAAGCCCAACCCGTGTGGCTTCGCTGCACTCACCTCGCTTCTCGGCTGCGATCCAGGCGAGATGCTCTTCGTTGGGAACGAGGAGAAGGACGTTGCTGGGGCCAGGGCAGCGGGGATGACCTCGGTGCTTCTGTGGCGTGGCCTAGAACCTGCGCTTGCCTGGGGTCAGCATCTCGTGATTGGTGAGATCGCGGCGATCACGGGTCTGATTCACGAAGGTGCTGTCAGCGACGCGGGGTCCTCATCGGCCGGACGGTGACCGGCCTGACGAACGGATCGAGCACAACACACAGCTCCTCGGCTACCATGTACGCGGGTGAGCATCTGTTCATCCTCAGGTGCGTCGGCCGGACAGCAGGGGGCACCAGATGACGGGCTCCGACGTGGTGGCCGTCCATGGCGATTGGCTCGTGCGCGCGGACCGCGAGTCGCTCTATGCGATCATCTCGGACTTCGAGCGCATGCCTCAGAACTTCCCCAAGGTCGCCCGTGCGATGAGGCTCATCTCGCGCGAGGGCGACGTGCTGACGCTTGAAGCTGAGTCGGCCTCGTTCAACTCGCTGTTCCCTTCGGCCAGGATCGAGATGACGGCGACGCTCCTTCCGGGTCTGGGATACCGTTGCACTACCCGCAATCTGACGTTCAACACCACCGGAGACGAGGAGCTACTGCTCGTTGACGACCCGGAGGGCGCGCGCATCAAGTACACGTACTTCGTGACGGTGCGCCACCGCTGGATGAGACCTGCGTACGCGTGGCTCGTGAGGGTGGTGGCTCTACCGTTCTGGAAGCGGTCGTTCGTCGATCCACTCGAATCGCTGGTGAAGGCCCGCTCCGAGTCCTGGCGTAGCTGACAAGCACTTCCGCACAGAGGGCGCGGCCCGTGGAGTAGACTCGGGTGGTATGTGTCCGCCGGCGCGCCCCGGCTGAAGCGCCGAGACGTCAGCCAGGTCTCCGCCGGTCAAGCAGCATGCTTGAGTCCCAGGACGCGGAGGGGTCGGATGGCCAGGAACACGGTGTTCCAGATACGTGAGATCGGTCGGCACATCGAACTTGCGGTGGGGGAGGGTACGCGCAAGACGGTGATGGAGGGGAGCGAGGCGATCACTGACTCCTCGAAGTCGGAGTTGGTCGCAGAGTGGGTTGCAGGTGCGATGGACCGGTTGGACATGCTCGTCGAGCCGGAGACGCGCAACAGGATCATGACGGAATGCGGACACAACTGCGCGCTGGCCAATCCCGGGCCGATCGATAGAGCGAAAGGCAGGCGCAAGAAGTACAAGACCGAGGAGGCCTTCCTGCAGGCAGAGGTACAGTCGCCGCCTCCCGGAACGAGACTGGTCGCGGACGGCAGCACGCTGTACCAGTTCTACACGCCGCGCTCCTACACCCGGCCGATGCGATGCTACTGCAGTCTGCTGCGTGGGCTTCCCGAAGGTACAACGGCATCACTCACTTACTGCCAGTGCTCCAGGGGGTTCGTCGAGAAGTACTGGGAGAGCGTTCTTGGCAGACCAGTCGACGTGGATCTGGTGGAATCGAGCATCTCCGGCGCGGCCGAGTGCACGTTCGCTGTGCGCCTCTGACAGCTCCGATTGAGTGGTCCGCCACTTGATCCGGCAGGCCGAGCACTTGATCGCTGCTGCGTTGCGAGAGACGGGCGCACTCAGGGTTTCACTCATGGCCGTCACCGAGGGCCGGATCGTTGGACACATTGCCGCTTCGAAGGCTGGGGTCGGCGACTCGGTGTGCGATTGGTGCATGCCTGACCCAGTCGCCGTTCGGCCCGACGTGCAGGGTCAGTGAATCGGCTCTGCCCTTGTGGCGTCCGGGCTGGAGGAGCTGCGAACCCGACACGCGAGCGGACGTGCCCCGGTGGGAGACCCCGGCCACCACTCTCGTTTCGGATTCAGCGCGCTTCCGGATCTGTCTCATCTGGGCGTGCCACACGAGTACGTTCTCGGACTTCCTTTCACGGCAGCGAACCCGTGAGGTACTCTCGGCACGGCAGCGATCGGAGCGAGGCGCAGGCTAGACGCGAACACGTCGGGCAGGCACTGGACCTCTGCTCAGCCCGCGCGTCCAGGGCTCGACCTTCTCGCACGGCGCGCGTCCTCAGTGTCACCGCGACACGGCTGCGGAGGACGTGCTGACACCCGCCTCCGGCGGCAAGGGCCTCCATGTGTGCGGTATGCTCAGGAAGTACGACCACGCATGGATGGCGTTCTGGCTGAAGCACTGGACTTTGAACGCGCGGTTGGAGGAATCGACATGCAGGCACAAGGGAAGCAGGCGCACGGACCGGCTCAGTCGATGCGAACCGCCCTCGTCCTCGCGCTGCTTGTGGCAGTGCTCTCTCTATCTGCCTGCGTCGCGGGCGCCGAGGTTGATGCGTCGGGCAGCCCACCCTCAGATGGCACCTCTTCTGAGGAGAGCCAGATGACGGCCGCGGTTGCAGAGCTCTATCCGGGATTCGAGGTCATCGAGTTCCTCGGAAAGGAGAATGGCGTGTACACCCTGGCCGCCCGGCGGGATACCGCGCCCTCGTTCGTCGCCAGGCTTGGCCTCATCAAGGGTAGTGACTGGAACGAGTCGACCACGATCGATGGGACCATATGGAGCACGGACGGGTTGCTGAGCGAGGCGGCAAGCGATGCATCACTACTGGTCGGTTCGCTGCAGACGCAGACACTCGAGACCATCGCTGCTGATGCGGGGCTGGCGGGCGGATCCGATGGGCGGTATGTACATGAGATCCGCACCATCAGCAACGTCGATCTCATGGCGTTCGTTCTGGAGCCCGACGGCCAGTACTCGAGTTACACCTACAAGCTGGACATGCGCCAATCTCCACACCGATTCGTGCTTGAGTCGAAGGCCGAGAACCGCTGAGCCTTGCGGCCGCCAGGTGCGCGGTCTCCAGAAATCGCTTCCTGCGGAAAACGTTGCACGTGTGCGGTAGACTCGGGTGGCCAGGTAGACGGGGGCGGCGCATCAGCCGGAGCACATGGGCGTAAGCCCGATGACTGAAGTCTGGATCACCGATTCACCGGAGCAGCCGTGATGCGTATTCCAGCTTGCATGAGCACCCAGCACCCCGACAACGCGTCGGTGCCGTTCTTCGCGTCATCTGCGGTTCTTGCCGGTGAAGACGAGATCCGGGAGGCGTACTACGCGTTCTCGCACTTGGGATGCGACGAGCAGATGTGGGACGTCGAGGGAAAGGAAATCGACACCTACGTCGTCAAGAAGCTGCTCACGTATTACCCCGAGTACTTCCGAGAGCACGTGCTCGGCGACGACCTGCGCATCACGCTACGGGTCCCGAATCCGACCGTAGAGACAGCCGAGGCGAAGATACTGCTCGAGACGCTCGAGAGCATCCCACGATCCTACGACGCGGCCCGGTTGTTCTACGAGCGCGACGTCCCGCCGATCTTCGAGGTCATCCTTCCGATGACGACCTCGGCACGCTGTATCGATCGCATCTACCGGTACTACGCTGATCACATCATCGGCCGGCAGAACGTCCGGTTCCATGGTGGTGACATCAC
>CAZOSR010000012.1:14075-17470 GCA_964582445.1 uncultured Coriobacteriaceae bacterium
TCGGTGAGTTCGCTCCGTCTCGCATCCAAGTGATCCCGCTGTTCGAGGACGTCCCGACGATGTTGAGTGCGGCGGACATCGTCGAGGAGTACCTCTCGGACAAGGAGGTCGAGGACCAGCGGGTCTTCCTCGCGCGCTCGGATACGGCCATGAACTTCGGGCTCGTTTCGGCGGCACTGGCAAACAAGATCGCGCTCATGGATCTCGACCGGCTCTCGGATCGCACCGGGGTGCGGATACACCCCATCCTTGGTATGGGGTCCGCGCCGTTTCGCGGGGGCCTCTCGCCGCGCACCGCGGACCGAGTGGGTCGCGAGTATCCGAGCGTCGCGACGTTCAGCATCCAGTCGGCATTCAAGTTCGACTACCCTGTCGACGAGGTCCGGGCGGCCTGTGAGCACCTCAAAGCGCGGGCTATCGGTCGGGCCGCGCCAATCGATGTTGAGCGCGCCCTGTCGATCGTCGAGCGATACAGCGAGGCATACCGAAGCAGAGTCGCCGAGCTGGCGCCACACATCAATCGGATGGCGAAGTACGTCCCGGCGCGCCGGGCGCGCAAGTTGCACGTCGGGCTCTTCGGCTATGCGCGCGAGCTTGGCGGCGTCGCCCTGCCCCGGGCGATATCGTTCACGTGCGCACTGTACTCGCTTGGACTACCGCCTGAACTCATCGGATTCGATGCGCTCAGTGATGACGATCTCAGCTTCGTTCTCGAAGCATATCCTTCGCTCCGCGCCAAGATCGAAGAGGCTGTGCGGTTCAGCGATCCTGATGGGCCGTTGATGACGGACTCGCTGCGCGCAGCGCTGAACAGGTTCGGCCTCGAATCCCAGGTGCACGGGGAGCACCTGTCGATCGTGCGGAGGATCCGTGATGAACTCGCGCGCGGTAACTCGCAGCAGCTGGGAGACCACGTGCTGTCCGCAGCGCTGATGCGGCGATTCCTCGGCTAGCTATGAGATGGAGCCGGTTCGCGTCGCCTGCGGCTCGTCTGACAGACGTTGAACGCAGAGTCCACGACCGAGGGCGGTGGGGAGGAACCAGATGAATGCCGATTCTCAGCACGGCCGTCGTCGTGGCGGACGCGTGCTCTCCCTGTTGCTCGGGATGTTCGCCGCATTCCTCATCGGCGGACCGGCGGGTCTCGCCGTGTTCTCTTCAGTGGCGGTTCTCGCCACAGTGATCATCCACTCACGGTGCCACCCCTCGTCCCACCGCTGACGCTTGGATCGTGCCCGGCAAGATCGCTAGTCGCCGAAGGGATGGGCATATGTCGGACGAGGAACTCGTCTGGTTCCGCTCCAAGATCGACTGGTGGCTTTGGCCCCTCTTGTTCACGCCCCCGCTTGCCGCGCTCGCGGTCCTTGCCTTCGGTCTTGCCCGCGCGAGCCAGGAGGACGTTCTGGCGGGGGTCGCGGGCAGCGTGTTCGTGGTTGCCCTGTACGTCCTGTTCGTGATTCCCGTGCGCTACGGAATCGGCCGGGATGTGCTGGTGATCCGGTTCGGCGTGTTCCGCTCGCGCATTCTGCTCGACAGGATCGAACGGGCATCTCCCACGCGCAACCCGCTCAGCTCTCCTGCTCTCTCGATCGATCGTCTGGCGATTCGCACGGGCACCGGCATGTTCTCGTTCACGATGATCTCTCCGGATAACAGGGAGGCATTCCTCTCCCTGCTTGCCAAGAACGCTGGACTGACTCGGAACGGCGATCAGTTGGTGCGGTTCTGAGGGCCGACCCCCTTCTGATCGGCCTGAGATCCAGCATGTACCGCACCGCACGGCGCATTGCCGATGGGCTCAGACGCTGGGCCGACGTGCGATCCCTCTTTCATGGCTCAATCGCATTCATGCCAGATGGAGCGGAGCCATCTTGTGCAGTACGGTGGCGTCGGCTTCTCCGTGGGCCAGAAGATGACTTCCACCGCTGGATCCGGCTGACGTATGAAGGTGTAGGCTATGAGGAGAGGCGCTCGTCGCGCTACTGACGCGCCCATACATCAGCAGTGTGCAGCGGGGGAGGTTCTGGTGCTCGATGTCGATGCGGCGCGTGCGCTTGAGGAATCGCTCCTCGATCCTGCGGTCCGCCAGTCTCCGGTGCGGCTCGCCTCGCTGATCGCCGACGACTTCGTGGAGTTCGGCTCTTCCGGACGCATCTTCTGCAAGCAGGACGTACTGGATGCCGCGCGATCGCTCCCAGACATCGCCACACCTCTGCCTGATTTGCGGGCGGTGGTCATAGGCGACGATGCTGTGCTTGTCACGTATCGAAGCGTCGCGCGACATGAGGACGGCTCGAGCACATATGCGTTGCGCAGCTCGATATGGGTGCACCGCAACGGACGTTGGCAGATGCGCTTTCATCAAGGCACGCCGACTGTGGCGCGACGTCAGTTGTGCAGCTCGCAGACCAGGGGGTAGGCGAATGGCGAAGATCACCGGGGGGATGCGCCAGCGGCTCGATGGCATCATCAGGTTCATCCGGTCCTTCATGGGGGCTCGTGAGTTCGAAACCGATGATCCCGGCGGCTGCAGTCCGCGCCTCATGCTCGGCGTCGTCGTAGCACTGGCTGCCATCATCGCGCTCTATGTGACCGGGCGCATCGCATACGACTTCACGCTCACGCCTGCTGAGCGGGGTGCGGCTGATGCATCCGACTCTTCGGTCGGCACCGGACTGGAGGACTCCGGCGTGGACCCGCAGCTTCCCGGCGAACCGTACCTGGACGGCAGGCACTACGCGATTGTTGGCACTGGTGATGAGGGCACGAACCGCGTGTACACCTTCGAGCTCCTTGGCGAAGGCGATAGCGGCGCTCTACGCGTCTGGGAGGACGAGACCGGTCGCGGGTCGTTCACGATCGCCGACGGCAGGATCCGGATCGAGATGGAGCGGATGGTGCCAGCCGAGGCCCATGCCGGCTGGGAGCCCAACGTTTTCGAGGGCACGATTGCCGCAGACGGTTCCCGTATCGAAGGGACGTGGATGCGCCAAGACTGGACAGCCTTCAAGGGCAAGCTGGAGCTGGGCGACTGGACGGACTACGGATTCTACGGCGAGCGATTGTAGTGCGCCGACACGGAGGTGCTGTCCACTCATACTGTGGGCAATCGGGTCTCAATCGGCGAGAATGAAGTCGCCAGGTGGCGTGGACTCACTCAGGGGGGCGTCATGGTAACAACCAGTCGGCATCGCGTGGCCATCATCGCGGGGATCATCCTTGCGTCGCTGCTGCTCTTTGGCTGCGACTTCTTCGATGGGTTCTCTGAATCCGGGGGAGACAGGGAGGCCGAGAAGATCAGGGAGGAGACCCAGCGGGACCTCGAGGAGGCATGGGAAGCTCAGCAGAGTGAGGAGCAAGGGGGAGACGCGCCGACCGGTACCGAGGATGCTCCT
>CAZOSR010000012.1:17480-18247 GCA_964582445.1 uncultured Coriobacteriaceae bacterium
CCCATCACCGCCCAGGAGATAGCCGGTACGTATAGCGCCAGCGCAACGCTCGCAAACGTGCAGGGGGGCGTGGAGGCCGCCGACGTTCTGCCGGTGACGGTACAACTCAACGACGCCGGTACAGGTACGGCGAACGTCAACGGTTACAGCGGTGCAGCACAGTATGCGGGTGGTACCGCCAGCTTCACGGTGACGATGGAGGAAGGCGGCCAGTCGGTCCTGTGTAGCTACAAGGGCACGATAGCGAGAAGCGAAGACGAGAGTCAGATTGCAATCACGGGGATGATGAACTGCTCCATGATGGGCGTCAACTTCGCCTCTTACGACTGGACGGCGTACAAGTAGGCACCATGCTGGATACCGCTCTCGGCATCCTTCTGCTCCTGGTTCTCCTTGCCTTCCCCCTCTGGTCTGAGTGGCTCACCGAGCAACGTGTTCTCGCCAGGTTGTCGTGGGGAGTGCGCACACGGGCCGGTCGACGCATGCCGGCGGGGTACCACCGAGTCGAGGGCGAAGTCGGAGTCTCATTCGGCCCCGGCGATGGGCACATCATGTTCCGAGTCCCCGCGCTGCGCCCGGATGGGCCGAGATCGGGCAGGTATGTCTGCGTCACCGACTCAGCGACGGTCTTCGTCGTAAACGAGCGCATCGCCACTCCGGATGAGCTCCTTGAGGCGTACGACGACGAGCTTGGCCCGCTGGAACTCCGCATCGACACGCCGGGCAAGATCGCTCGCGTGTCGATCGCAGCCGATCGCCCGTCGCCG
>CAZOSR010000013.1:0-18131 GCA_964582445.1 uncultured Coriobacteriaceae bacterium
GGCGCGCCGAAGCGCTTGATGTAGTCCATCGCCACGCGGGTCATGCCAGCGCTCTGCACACCATGACCGTCGTCGGAGAACGCCACCGCGCCTTCGGCGACCATGTCCCCAATCTCGGCGAGCTGCTCACCTGCCTGGGCTGCGGTGATCGCACCGATCGGATACACGCGCACCACACCCTCGGCGGCCGCACGCTCCACGATGAAGCGCACCTTCGAGCCGCTGTCGCACACGGGCTTCGTGTTCGGCATGCACGCCACCGCCGTGAACCCGCCGTGCGCGGCCGCACGGGTGCCGCTCGCGATCGTCTCCTTGTACTCCTGACCCGGCTCCCGCAGGTGCACGTGGATGTCGGCGAGCCCCGGCAGTATCACCTTCTCGGCGCAGTCCACGATCTCGGCTCCGGGAGCCTCGAGCTCCTCGCCCACCCCGGCGATGACGCCGTCGTCCACGAGCACGTCGAGCACGGCATCCAGCTCGGCCGCAGCATCGACCACACGTCCACCCTTAAGCAGCAGCGCCACTGTCCGCACCTCCCAGCATCAGATACATGATGGCCATGCGCACGGCCACGCCAGACTCCACCTGGTCGAGGATCACACTGCGCGGAGAGTCAGCCACATCCGCCGAGATTTCCACGCCGCGGTTCATCGGGCCGGGGTGCATCACGATGCCGTGCGAGGGCATTGCGGCGAGCCGCGCCGCGTTCATCCCGTAGAGCATCGCGTATTCACGGTTGGACGGGAACGGCATCCGCGCAGCGCGCTCGAACTGCACGCGCAGCAGGTACGTCACGTCGAGCGTAGGCAACACCTCGTCGAGGTCGTACACGACTTCCGCACCCAGGATGTCAGGCCGTGCGGGCATGAGCGTGGGAGGACCGACTATGATCGGCGTGGCGCCGACCTTGTTCAGCGCTGGCACGAGCGAACCGGCCACGCGAGAGTGGCAGATGTCGCCCACGATGCCCACGCGCAGCCCCTCGAGCTTGCCGAGCGATTGGCGCATCGTATACAGGTCGAGCAACGCCTGCGTGGGATGCTGGTGAACACCGTCTCCACCGTTGACGATCGGGCAGTCCATCACCTCGGCGAGCATCTGCGGCGCGCCGGCGTACTTGTGCCGCACGATCACCAGGTCGCACGCCATCGC
Source organism: uncultured Coriobacteriaceae bacterium (assembly GCA_964582445.1). GTDB lineage: Bacteria > Actinomycetota > Coriobacteriia > Anaerosomatales > Anaerosomataceae > Anaerosoma. Next base: position 1,153 of record CAZOSR010000013.1, read on the forward strand.
GGCGAGCGTCTTGGCGGTGTCACGCAGCGTTTCGCCCTTCACGGTGGCCGAGGACGACGCGGTGAAATTCACCCCATCGGCCGAGAGTCGCTTTGAGGCGATCTCAAAGGACATGCGCGTGCGCGTGGAAGGCTCGAAGAACAGGTTCACGATCGTGCGACCGCGGAGCGTGGGAAGCTTCTTGATGCGCCGTTGATTGACCTCGGAGAACGACTCGGCGGTATCGAGGATGAGTGCGATGTCCTCGGCGGAGAGGTCCTCCATCGTCATGATGTGCCTGCTGGAGAGGGCCACCGCCTACTCCCCCTCTCCGTCATGCTCAAGGATGACCACCGCGTCGCGACCGTCATGCTCGACGAGCTGCACCTTCACTCGTTCGCGGCGCGCGGTGGGAACGTTCTTGCCCACGAAATCGGCCCGGATCGGCAACTCGCGGTGACCGCGGTCCACGAGAACTGCAAGCTGAATGGCCGAGGGCCTGCCGAAGTCCATGATCGCGTCCATCGCGGCACGGATGGTGCGACCGGTGTAGAGCACGTCGTCCACGAGCACGATCGTGCGGTCCTCGACGTCGTAGGGGACGTCGGTGGTGTGTACCTCGGGGCTCAGCCGCGTGGCCACGTCGTCGCGGTAGAAGGAGATGTCGAGACTTCCCACCGGCACCGCGGTACCCTCGATGCGCTCGATGCGCTCGGCGAGCCGTGTCGCCATGTCCACGCCGCGCGTCATGATCCCGGCCAGCGCGATCGTACCCGCGCCCTTGTTGGCCTCGAGGATCTCGTGCGCGATCCGGGTGAGCGCCCTGTCCATCGCCTCGGCATCCATCACCTCGGCCTTCACGCGATAGCCCACTTCCGCACCTCCCTGTCAGTCACGACCGGTTGTGCCCGAGGAGTACGAAAACGCCTCCTCGCGGCTGGCAAGAAGGCGGCTGCTTCGGCTACGCGCGCCCCTTTGGGAGTGCGGACGCTGCGGCTATGCGGTTGGCTTCCTTGCCGGCCTCACGGGACCGGTATTAAAGGTCGTGCCGAGAGTACCAGGACAACGGTGAGCGGACAAGGGTGATCTGACACCGCCCGGCACACGGTGCCTGCAGCACGCGTTGGAGCGACCCTATGCCGGCACCGCAAGCTCCGACACCGCTACCGCTTCTCCCCCACAAGCGGCAGCCTCACCACGAACGCCGCACCGCCGAGATCGCTCTCATGCACGCCCACGCGTCCCCCGTGGCGCTCGACTATCTCCCGGACCACCGCAAGACCGATTCCCAGTCCTCCGCTGGCGCGGTTCCGCGCAGGGTCGGCACGCCAGAACCGCGTGAAGACGCGCGAGCGGTCCTCCTCGGCAACACCCATCCCGGAGTCGGCCACCTCGATCACGGCGTCGGCACCATCCCGCAGCAGCCGCACGCGGATCGTGCCGCCTTCCGGTGTGTACCGCGCCGCATTCGAGAGCAGGTTCCCCACTGCCTGCGTCAGCTTGTCCGCGTCGGCGTTCACGGCAAGCCCGCCCTCGAGGGAATCCTGCAGCACGTGCCCGGTGGACTCCATCAACGCGCGCGAGCTCTCGATCGCGTTGCCCACGGGCCCCGCTGCGTCCAGCACCGCGAACGTGAACGGTGCGGAACCTGTCTCGAGCCGCGAGAGCTCCATGATCGACTGCGTCAGACGCCCGAGTCGCACCGTCTCGTCATGGATGAGCGCCAGACGCTCTTCGTCGGTCGGAAGCACACCGTCTTGCATGGCCTCCACTGTCGCCTGGATCGCTTGCAGCGGCGTACGGAGCTCGTGTGCAACGTCTGCCGTGAGCTGCTGCTCAAAACGGCGCTCGGCCTCCACGGCTTCGGCCATCTGGTCGAACGTCATGCCGAGGTCGGTCACCGGGTCGCCGCCGGTCATCCCGGTGCGTGCCATGCGGTCGCCACCACGGATGCGTTCGGCGGTCCGCGTCACCGCCTCGATCGGACCTGCGATGCGACGCGAGTACGCCACGCCTGCAAGCGAGGCCAGCCCCACCGCGATCAGGGCCGCTACGCCGAGCCCCATGAGCGAGACCCTGCGGAACCAGGCATCACGCTCGGTGAAGATGCCGCCGCGCGTGCGCTGGATCACGGTCACGGTCCCGACCACCTCGTCCGCCACCACGATGTCCGCCTTCGCGGTCACCTCGCCCCACTCGTGTACAGTCTCGTCCTCGGCGACGCCACCCGGCGCTAACGTGTGCGCTACGAGCTCACCCCGGGCGTCGAACACCTCTATCCGCAGGTCGGGCGATACGCCCACCGTGAGCAGACCCATCGTCGCTGCGGTGGTCCAGTCGCCGGCGCGCTCGTACTGTGTGCCGAAGTAGTCGGCGGCCTCGTCTGCGCGTTCCTGCACCCCGCGCTCGATGTAGACCTCGAACTGGCGCTGCCACGTCACCGTGATGACCACTGCCGAGATGACCGCGGTTGCGATCGCAACGAATGCGAACGCGAACGCGAACTGGAACGTGAGGCTGGTGCGCTTCACTGCGCGGGGACCGGGGGCTCGAAACGGTATCCAACACCGAACACGGTGTGGATGAATCGCGGTTCCTTCGGGTCGTCGTCGAGCTTGGCCCGGAGGTTCTTGATGTGCGAGTCGATCGCGCGCTCGTAGCCCTCGAAATCGTAGCCGAGGACCTTCTCCACGAGCTCCATGCGTGAGTAGACGCGGCCCGGATAGCGCGAGAGCGTGGTGAGGAGCTTGTACTCGCTTGCAGTGAGTTCGACCTCGACTCCATCCACGAACACCCTGTGGCCGGCGAGGTCGATCTCGAGCGGTCCGTACTCCACGCGAGATCGCTGCGGCTCGGTCTCCGACTTCGCGCGTCTCAAGAGCGCACGCAACCTGGCCACGAGCTCGCGCGGCGAGAACGGCTTCACGAGGTAGTCATCGGCGCCGAGGTCGAGACCTGCGATGCGCTCCTCTTCGGCACCCTTGGCGGTCAGCATGATGATCGGCACATCGGATACGTCACGGATGTGGCGGCAGACTTCCTCGCCGGGGAGTCCGGGGAGATTCAGGTCGAGCACAACGCCGTTGTAGCGATGAGACTCGAACGCCTGTAACGCCTGCTCTCCGTCGCCGACCGCCGTGACCCAGTAGCCCTCACGCTCGAGGTACGCCTCGACCACAGACCGTGTCTGAGCCTCGTCCTCAACGATGAGTATCCTGCGGGTCTCGACGGTCATCGTGCCTCCTTCGGGGTCGTACGCCAGCATAGTACCCCGCTGCGCGCACCGCGCGCAGCACTTGTGGAGGTCCTGTGGAGGCGTCTATCCGGGGAGGACGAGCGGGATGACCTCGTCTCCGGCCTCGGTGCGCCCCATCGACTCTGGCTCAAGCTGTCTCAGGCGGCGTGCAAGGTCCTCCGGCAGCGGATCGAGCAGATCGATCGGCTCGCCGGTTGCGGGGTGCTCGAAGGCGATGCGATATGCGTGCAGGAACTGCCGATCCAGGCCAAGATCGGCCTTCGGTCGATTGCGGCCGTACATCGGGTCCCCCACCACGGGATGCTTGATGTAGAGCATGTGCACGCGGATCTGGTGCGTCCGGCCCGTGTAGAGCTTGCACTCCACGAGGGTGTACCCGTCATCATGCGCACCGGCCATGAAGCGCTCGAGCACGCGAAATGTGGTGACCGACTGCTTGGCGTCCGGGTGGTCGCTCACCGCCATGCGCATACGGTCCTTGGGATGACGCGCGAGCGGTGCGTCGATGATGCCGCTGTCAGGAGCGATGTAGCCGTGGACGAGCGTCACGTACCGGCGCTCCACCGAGCGGATCTTGAGCGCCTCGGAAAGCGCTATCTGCGTCTCATCGGTCTTGGCCACCATCATCAACCCGGAGGTGTCCTTGTCGAGCCGGTGAACGATGCCGGGACGCTCATCCCCTGCTTGCGTGCCGAGGTCGTCGGTGTGCGCGAGCAGGGCATGCACGAGCGTGCCCGAGGTGTGTCCGCGTGCGGGGTGCACCACGAGTCCCGCAGGTTTGGAGAGTACGATGAGGTGCTCGTCCTCGTAGCGGATATCGAGCGGGGTATCCTCGGCAACCAACTCGGTCCCCTCCTCGGGTGGGGCGAAGACCTCGACACGTTCACCGGCGCGTACGACGTGACGCTTGACGGCAAGTTCGCCATTGACCCGCACGTAGCCGTCACCGATCAGCCTCTGTGCGGCAGAGCGCGAGGGCGCCAGCTCCGTCTGCGCAAGCAGCACATCAAGCCTCGCACCAGCTTCGTCCGCACGTACGTTATGCGTCCGTTGCCCCGACATCGGCAGCGTGCACCTCCCCATCCGACTGCGCTGCCGTAGGCCTCAGCCCGGCATCGTGCTCGTGGCGATGTCCCGCAAGTGCATGCTCGCCCTTGAACAGCAGCACGACCACGAGGATCGCCACACCCACATCGAGCGCGATGTCGGCCACATTGAAGATGGGAAACCAACCCAGATCGAAGAAGTCCGTCACCGCGCCAGAGGTGATGCGGTCTATCAGGTTGCCGATCGCGCCTCCCGATACCAAGGCGAGAGCCAAGCGCACCCAGGCGTCGGCCGGGCGTACATGAAGCATTACCCAGACAACGACCGCGAGCATCGTGAGTGCGGTGACGATCAGCAACCACTGCTGGTTGCGCAGTATGCCGAACGCGGCACCGGTGTTCTCGACATGCGTCAGCCACAAGAAACCATCGATGACGGGAATCGATTCGAATACGGCCATCTGAGCGCGCACGACAGCCTTGCTGACCTGATCCGCAACCACGACCGCGGCGACCACGGCGACGAAGAGCGGCCCACGGGGCGAGACCACTACGAGATCTCCTCGCGTTCCTTGCACGAGATACAGAGCTCGGCCTCCGGCATCGCCTCAAGTCGCTCGGGCGCGATCGTATCGCCGCAACGCACGCACACACCGTACGTGCCATCCTCGATGCGAGCGAGCGCACGGTCGACCTGCCCGAGACTCTCACGGGCGCGCTCCTCGAGCGTCATGTCGAGTTCCCGCGCGAATGTCGCAGTACCCTGATCTGCCATGTGATCGCGGTAGTTGTTCTCCCCGGAGACGTCAGAGAGCGTCTCCTGACCCTCGAGTTCGAACACGGCGATCTCGGCAAGCACACGCTCGCGCTCACGTCTCAACACATCGCCAAACGATGCGATCTCCGCCGCCTTCATCGCCTATCCTCCCTGCATACGGGGGTGATACTACGGCGCCTCCTCACCAGGAGGCGCCGGAAGATTCGTCGTCTTGAGTATATACCACGCGGCTGCGACACGCCGCTTCGCGCACCTTATGCGAGGGCGCTCACTACCTCCGAGCACCTTCCGCACAGACCGTCAGGACGCAACTCGCGCCAGTTCCAGCATCGCGGGCACTTCTCATGTGCCGAGCGGTGAACCGTCACTCCGATCTCCGCCGCTGGCTGGCCGACGGACACGTCCGAGACGATGAACATCTCCGCCAGCGCCTCGGCACTCCGGGCTGCGAGAACCTCGCGCACGGCATCCGGGCCGCTCACCACGAGTCGCGCCTCTTGGCTCTTGCCGATGACGCTGTCGTTGCGTGCCTGCTCAAGCGCTTTGGTCGCGACGTCCCGCACCTGCAGCACCACGCCGTAGGTCTCGCGCAGAAGTGCGGCCTCTTCAGCCGGGACATCAACGGTCGGCCAGGCGGCGAGCTGCACGCTTACCACACCGTCACGCAGCTGCTCAGGCATGAACTGCCACACTTCCTCGCTCGTGAAGGTCAGCACCGGTGCGATGAGGCGCACGAGCGTCTTCAGGATCTCCGCGATCACGGTCTGCGCACTCCGGCGGCCGATGGAATCAGCGCCGTCCGCATACAGCCGGTCTTTCAGGATGTCCAGGTAGAAGGACGACAGTTCGGTCACGCAGTAGCCGTGGACCGCGTGAAACACCTGGTGAAACCGCCATTCATCGTACGAGGCGGTCACGCGATCTGTCAGGTCGGCGAGCTGGACCAGCGCGAAGCGGTCCAACTCGGGCATGTCATCCCACGCAACCGCCATCGATGCTTCGTAGTCGAAGAGGTTCGAGAGCAGGAACCGGAAGGTGTTCCGGATCCGCCGGTACGCCTCACCGGTACGTTCGAGGATCTCGGCAGAGACGTTGATGTCCTGACCGTAGTCTGCCGAGGCAACCCACAGACGGATGATGTCTGCTCCCGACTTCTCGATCACATCGAGCGGCGAGATCGTGTTGCCGAGCGACTTGGACATCTTGCGCCCATCGCCGTCAACGATGAACCCATGTGTGAGAACTCGTTCGTACGGCGCGATGCCATAGGCGCCCACGCTGGTCAGAAGCGCTGACTGGAACCATCCACGATGTTGATCGGAACCTTCGAGGTAGAGCTCAGCCGGACGGTGAAGCTCATCGCGCGCATCGAGGACCGCCGTGTGCGAGACGCCCGACTCCCACCACACATCAACGATGTCATCCTCGGGCTTCAGGTCAGCCACGCCTGCGCCACAACCCGCACAGGCGGTATCGGATGGCAGGTACTCCGATGGCGCCTTGGTGAACCACGCATCCGCACCCTCGGTACGGAAGAGATCGATCACCGCATCGAAGGTGGCCGTCGTCGCAACCGTCTCGCCGCATCTGGCGCATGTGAAGACCGGGATCGGCACGCCCCATGCACGCTGGCGGCTGATGCACCAGTCTGGACGGTCGGAGACCATAGAGGACATGCGGTTAACGCTCCAGCCTGGTATCCACTCCACTTCACTGATGGCACGCATCGCATCATCGCGGAGGCCGGTCTTGTCCATGCTCACAAACCACTGCTCGGTGGCCCGGAAGATGACCGGCTGCTTGCAGCGCCAGCAGTGCGGGTAGCTGTGAGCGATCTTCGCCGACGCGACGAGCGTGCCTCGCTCCGCAAGCCACTCGATGATGCGCGGGTTCGCATCCCAAACCGAGAGACCGCTGAATGGCCCGCCGCCTGCATCGAACGTGCCGTCGTCAAGCACCGGCATACGCATCGGCAGATCGAACTTCACGCCGACAAGGTAGTCCTCATCGCCGTGACCAGGCGCAGTGTGCACTGCCCCGGTACCGGTTGAGAGTTCGACATGTTCGCCGGTTATGGTGACACCCCGTACACCCTCGTGAATCGGCTGTGCGTAGTGCAACCCCGAGAGGTCCGAGCCCTTGACGGGCTGACCGACGACCTCGTAGGAATCCCACGCGGCCACTTCAGCAACCGCGGACACCAGAGCCTCGGCCATGACGAGAACGCGCCCATCCGCCAGCTTCACTCCCACGTACTCCGCATCATCGGCGAGCGTCACAGCCACGTTGGCCGGGAGCGTCCATGGTGTGGTCGTCCAGATGAGCATCGAAACCGGACCGTACGCATCCCACGGGGTCTCATCTGTGAAGGCGAACGCCACGTAGATCGAATCGGACGTCTCGTCGCTGTACTCGATCTCAGCCTCGGCGAGCGCGGTGTGACAGCGCACGCACCAATGGATCGGCTTGGCGCCTTTGTGGATGGCCCCGTTGAGGTACATCGTCTTGAAGATCTCGACGTTGCCCGCCTCGTACGCCGGCTTCAGCGTCAGGTACGGATCGTCCCAGTCACCGCGGACACCAAGACGCTTGAACTCCTCGCGCTGGACGTCAACGAACTTCAGTGCGTACTCCCGACAGAGTTCGCGCACCTTGGCCTGCCCGATGGCCGCCATCTTCTCGGGGCCGAGGTTCTTCTCCACCTGGTGCTCGATCGGCTGACCGTGGCAGTCCCAGCCCGGTACGTAGGGCGAGTAGTAACCACGCATGCTCTTGTACTTCACGATGAGGTCTTTGAGCACTTTGTTGTATGCGGTACCCATATGGATGTGCCCGTTGGCATACGGAGGTCCGTCGTGCAGCACGAACGGCTCGCCGTCACGATTGGCGTCCAGGGAGCGCCGATAGATGTCCTTCTCCTCCCAGAACCGCAGCCACTCCGGCTCGCGGGTACTGAGGTTGGCGCGCATCGGGAACTCCGTGCGCGGGAGGTTCATCGTGCTCTTGTAGTCCTGCTTCTCGCCCATCCCACCGGTCCTCTCACCGTTGGCCATCCATCTCACGCAACGCAAAGGCGCGCCCGTCCTCATCTGGGACGAAGCGCGCCTCACCAGAGGTCTCACTCCGCGGTACCACCCAGCTTGCGCACCTCACGTGAGGTCGCGCCACTCGGTCGCCCGATAACGGAGGCCTACCGTCGACGTCTACTTGACCCTGCAGGGTCGTTCGGGCCGAGGCTCTGGGGTGATCTTCGCACCCGTCGTGCCACGCGGGCTCTCACTGTCTCCGCTCGCTTCTCGTGGCCGTTGCGGGAGTTACTCGTCCCCGTCGTCGCCATGGTCGCACCCGCGGGCTCTTCGGCCCGCGTAGGTGCGATGGTATCCCCCGTGCCGCCCGGGGTCAACGCATGACGCACGTACTCCTCTCGCTCGAAGAAGGCGTTGAGGACATACAGGCACTCCTCCGCCTCACCCTCGGTCATGCCCGCACCGAACCGAAGCGCCGAACGCCACGCCTTCACCTCGATCCGCGGATGCGGGCGCCCATCGACACGTGCAGGCACCGGTTCAGCGCGCTCCACGATGCCTCGTGGTATGTGCATCTCGATCGGGAACCGTCCTGCCTGGCGGCGCAGGGTGATGCGATTGGGATCGATCGTAAGCGTCTCGATGCCACTGCGTGAGTAGACCATCCCCCAGAGGGTGAGCACCGCGATCGCATGGAGCGCTGCGGTCAGCAGGATGAGCACCACCCATATCAGGAGCCGGGGACCGAATCCCTCCGGCACACCCCAGACCAGGTACCAAACGCTACCGACAAGGACAGCAGTGAGCCACGGAATGCCGTAGACGAGAGCCGCAGTCCGCCACCCGGGCGTCTCCGCCGAGCGGGATTCGATCGTGAGTCCGTCAGACCGCGCGGTCACCTCTGGCTGCACGGGACGCTCCGGACACGCCTGCTCGCGGACGAACTTGAGCGGCGGGCGACTGATGCGATGGCTGCGAGAGACACGCGTGCGCGCCGGCTTCTCCGCACGCCACGCGGCACCTCCTGCACCGGTGCGATCTCTCACTCTCCGCCAGGGCATCCTCACTGCGACGTGTCACCCCACATCCGCAGGCGGATCGCCGAACACACGAGAGACATCCGCCGCAGTGACTCCCTCAGCCTCCAGCTGCTTGTGGCGGCTGCTCTCCCCGCGGGCGACGCTGACGGCGGTCTTGGGGATGCCGAGCGCCTTGGCCAGCAGCGCGCACGCCGCCGCGTTGGCCTTGCCCCCCTCGGGTGCCACCGTTACCTTCACCGACAGTTCACCCCCACGCCAACCCGCGACCTCATCGCGGACGGACCTGGGGGTGACGTGTACTGCGATACGCATGGGGGCAGGACCTAGTCGATCTCCTCGATGTCGGTATCGTCCTCACGCTCGCCGAATCCGAACTCGGCCGCGTTGAACTCCACGGTCGCATCCGGCTCGAGAACGTCTTCGGCGAGGTCGCCGAGATGCAGCGCTGCAACGAACCCGCTCGATGGCACTTCCGCCGCAGCAGGCACCGGCTCCGGCTCCTTTGCCCTGGCTGGCTCGGCCGCCGGCTGCACAGGAGGCTCGAACACCGGCGCGGGCATGCTCACATCAGCATCAAGGAGCGTCTCCTCGCCGGCCTTGCCGACCATGAGCTGCACATCATCGGGAAGTGCGACCTCGCCGAGCGACCGAAGGTGACGCTCGAGCAGCGCCCGAAACGTACCCCGGAACTCCTCCTCGGCCTGCTTGATCCTGCTGAGCTGGGCGGTCGCCTTCTGCTTGCTCGTCAGAGCGTCGTGGATGATCTCCTTGGCCTTGACCTCGGCTTCCTTGAGGACGGCGTCAGCCTCGCGCTCCGCCTTCTGTGCGATCTCGTCAGCCGATTTCTGTGCCGAGACAAGCGTGTTGTGCAGCGTGCGCTCCATGTCCTGGTACTCGCGCACCTTGCCCTCGAGCGACTCGATCTTCTCGGAGAGGTCGATGTTCTCCTTGAACAGACGCTCAAGCTCATCGGCCACCTGATCGAGGAACTCGTCAACCTCGACCTCGTTGTAACCGCGAAGGGCGTGGTTGAACTCCTTGTGGTGTATATCGAGAGGTGTGAGTCTCATGAAACGGTCCTTCCTCGAGACCCGTCCGGCCTACTCCGGCATTCTAACCTATAGCGCGTTCAACAGGCCCACGAGACCGTTGACAAGTAACCTGAGCGCAATGATCGCCACGATCGGCGAGATATCGATCATCCCGATCGGCGGGATGAAACGCCGGAAGATGCCGAGCCATGGCTCGGTGATCGTGCCAAGGACTCGGTAGATGTCTCCGAGAAGACCATCGGTGGGCCGAAGCCACGACATCAGGATGTAGGCGATGATGAGGATCTCGTAGAAGCTCACGAGTTGGAGCACCAGCGAGACAAGGCTCACGAGCCCAGCTCCTTCGCACGGCGGACGGCCGCAGCCACGCCCTCGCTCACCGCACTGCGAAGACCACCCGCCTCGAGGGCCTCGATCGCTGCGATCGTGGTGCCGCCCGGACTCGCTACGCCGTCCACGAGTTCCTCGGGGTGCATCCCCGTTCGCGCAAGCAGCTCCGTGGTGCCCCTGAGCGTCTGGATGGCAAGCGCCTGGGCCACATCACGCGAGAGCCCCTGCCTCACACCCGCACGCGCGAGGGCATCTACGAACATCGCAGCGTACGCCGGACCCGACCCTGATATCGCGGCGGCCGCATCCTGCGCCTGCTCGGCGATCACCAACGCCTCGCCCACTGCCTCGAACAGGTCACGAACGCGCTCAACATCCTCGGTCGAGGCGAACGACCCGCCGCTCACCACGGCCATGCCTTCGCCGACCATCGTCGGAGTGTTTGGCATCACGCGCACGACCGGAGTCCCGTCGCGCAGCAACGCTTCGAGCCGTGCGGTGCCGACACCGACCGCGATCGATACGACGATCGTGCCTGGCGCGATCTCATCAGCCATGTGAGCAAGGACCGCGTCGATGACCTGGGGCTTCACGGCCAGGAGCACGATCTCGGCATCCCCGACGACCTCGTGGCCATCGGCGACGGTCGCGATGCCCTGCTGATCGAAGACCTTCCGGCGTTGCTCCGATGGATCGGCCACCACGATGCGCTCGGTCGAGAGCACACCGGAAGCAACAAGTCCTGCGGCGATGGCCTCGCCCATCCTGCCGCCACCGATGATGGCGAGTGTGTAGCTGCCGCTCATGATCTAATCACCGCTCCGCGCCGAAGAGGCCCCGGTCACGCAGCGCGGCGCGCTGGGCGTCGGAGACATCCACGTTCGCGGGCGTCAGCATGAAGACCTTCTCGGATACCTTCTGCAGACCGCCGTTGAGACCATAGGTGAGTCCGGAAGCGAAGTCGATGAGACGCTTCGAGAGATCAGCATCCGTCATCGTGAGGTTCATGATGACCGGAACGCCCATCTTGAACTTGTCCGCTATCGCTTGTGCCTCAGCATATGCACGAGGTTCCACGATCTGCATCTTCACCTGAGGCACAGCTTGAACGCCCGGACCGGGTACGACCGACCCCTGACGGCCGGCATCGCGCGCACGATCGAGATCAGGCTCGCGAGTCACGCGCCTGATGGTTGACGGCTGGTCGTCATAGGGGCTGCGATACTGGCCGCGCGGGTCATACGCTGGCTCGTCCTCGGCCTCGTCGTACTCTTCGTAGTCGTCGTACTCGTCCTCACCGAAGCCGAGCCTCGCTTTGATGTCATGCCACACGCCCACGGTACGCTCCTTGCGTCGCCGGCCAGTCTATCTCCCGAAGATCGCCCGCCCGATCCGCACGATCGTGGCACCTTCCTCGATGGCGACCTCGAAGTCGTTCGTCATACCCATCGAGAGCTCGGTCAACTCTACGCCATTGAACCGCATACCCGCTATCGATTCAAACACATCGTGCATATCCCGGAACACCCAGCGCACCGAGCCAGGGCGCTGGAACGGTGCAATCGTCATGAGCCCTTTCACCTTCACGTTGGACAACTCAAGCGACGCACTTACGAGCTCCTCGACCTCGGACCGATCGATACCGTGCTTCGACTCCTCGTGCGAGACGTTCACCTGGAGCAATACCGGCTGAATCACTCCCCGCGCATTGGCGATACGATCGATACGTTCGAGCAGCCCAAGTGAGTCTACCGAGTGGATCAGAGCGGCTGCGCCTACCACATGCTGGGCCTTGTTGGACTGCAATGTGCCGATGAAGTGCCAGCGCACCTCGGGGAACAGCCCATGCTTAGCCACGAACTCCTGTACGCGATTCTCGCCGAAGTCGGTGGCACCAGCCGCGATGGCCGCCCGGACCTCAGGCGGTCCGACGGTCTTGGCCACGGCGACGATGGTGATCTCGGATGCGTCGCGTCCGGCGCAGTCGGCGGCATCGCGCACGCGGCGCCGCACCGACTCGTATCGTTCCGCGATCTGGCTCACTGCGCTGGCGACGCCCCTTCGTCCCCCGGGGTCTCATCGAACGCTTCGAATTCACCGGTCACCATATAGACGAGCCGCTCGCCGATATCGACCGAGTGGTCGGCGATGCGCTCGAGGTAGCGCGATGCGAGCACCATGCTGCTCGCCCACTCGATGTCCTCTTCGTCCTGCAGGCGAGAGAGCTCGCGGAAGAACTGCTTGAAGAGGTGGTCGATCGGTTCGTCCATCTCCTTCAGCTTGTATGCGAGCTCAAGATCGTTCGTCTCGAACGCCTCCAGCATCGCCTCAAGCACCCGGTGCACGAGGTTGCCCTGAGCGCGGATGAGATCGTACATCGTGCGTGGGCCGGTCCGCTGAGCGGTACGCCGGGTCGCCTTGGCGATGTTGACGGCCAGATCGCCCATACGCTCCATGTGGATGTTGACGTGTGCGAGCGAGTACAGCAGACGCAGATCCCGGGCCACGGGGAACTGCGTCGCGATCGTCTCGAGCGTGCGTTCCTCAAGAGCAAGCGTCCGCGTGTCCAGCTCATCGTCGGCCGCGATCACCCGCTCCGCGAGGTCGACGTCCCCTTCGACGAGCGAGACGGTCGCGTCGCGCGACATCTCGATGACCAGTCTGCCGCTCTCGATCACCTCGGCCTTGATCGCCTTGAGTTCGTTTCGGTAGCTCTCGCGCATCGCGATCGTCGTCTCCTTCGTGTGGCGGCCGCTGCAGTGCCGACAGTATAGCCATCATCCTCGTCGGGCCATGTGACATACCCGTTACACACTACGTACCCGCGGGAACCGGACTACGTCCCCACGAGGTCCCCGCACGTCCGCCCTACCCGAAGCGTCCGGTGATGTAATCCTCAGTGCGTCGGTCATGCGGACTCGTGAATATCTCCGCAGTGCGCCCGAATTCGATCAGCTCCGCCGGCTCACCTTGCTTCTCCTGCAGGAAGAAGGCGGTCTCGTCGGAAACACGCGCCGCCTGCTGCATGTTGTGCGTGACGATGATGATCGTCACGGAGCTCTTGAGCTCGGCCATCAGGTCCTCGACCTTCTGAACGCTCGTCGGGTCGATTGCCGAGCACGGCTCGTCCATCAGGAGCACGTCCGGTTGCACCGCAAGCACCCGCGCGATGCAGAGCCGCTGCTGCTGGCCTCCGGACAGCGTGAGCCCACCCCGGCCCATGATGTCCTTGACCTCCTTCCAGAGGTTGGCCCGCACAAGCGCCTGCTCCACGATCTGGTCGAGCTCGTCCTTCTTCTTGATGCCATGGAGCCTCGGTCCGAATGCCACGTTGTCGTAGATCGACATGGGGAACGGGTTCGGCTGCTGGAAGATCATGCCGACGCGACGGCGCAAGTCGACAGGATCCACACCCGGTCCGTAGATGTCTGCGCCGTCGAGCGTGATCGCTCCATCGATGCGCGTCCCGGGAATGAGGTCGTTCATGCGATTCAGGCATCGCAGGAACGTCGACTTGCCGCAGCCGGAGGGCCCGATGAAGGCCGTCACCGCATTCTCGCGGATATCGATGTTCATCCCGGTGAGCGCATGGAAGTCGCCATAGAAGAAGTCCAGGTCGCGGACGGTGAACTTGGCGCCGCCATCCAGCGGATCAGGCTTCTGCGCGTCGCTGAGCGGTGTCATCATTCCTTGACCTTCCTGTTCCGTGCGGTAAGCCACCGTGCAGACAAGTTGAAGAAGAGGATCATCACCATCAGCAAGAGCGCCGTACCGTAGGCGGCATCCATGTTGATGCCCTCCATCGCGAGCGTATACAGATGGACGGTCATGGATCGCCCGGAATCCAGCGGCGACAGCGGCATGTTGATGGCCTGACCCATGGTGAAGATGACTACGGCCGTCTCGCCCACGGCACGACCCATGGCCAGGATGAGCCCGGTCAGAATGCGCGGGAGAGCCGAGGGCAGCACGATCTTGCTTACGGTCTGCCACTTGCTTGCGCCGAGTCCATAGCTGCCCCACCTGATGAAGCGTGGCACCGCGCGAATCGCCTCCTCGGTCGCGCGCATGACGATCGGCAGCATCAGGAATGAGAGCGCCAGGGCACCCGAGAGGACCGAGAAACCCAACCCCATCGCTTCCACGAAGAAGGCGAAGCCGAAGAGCCCCATGACGATCGATGGCACGCTCGCGAGCGTGTCGGCAGCGAACCGGATGGCGTTGACGAGCCGGCCTTGCACCGCGTACTCGGCAAGGTAGACCGCCGCCAGTACAGCCACAGGCGTGGTGATGAGCATCGCGAGCCCGGTCACGTAGATGGTCGCAACGATGGTGGGACCTATGCCACCCTCGGCATTCACACCGTGAGGCTTCGTTAGGATGAACTCCGGTGTGATCTGACCCACGCCCCGCACGAACACATACACGATCACTGCACCCAGAACGACGACTGTGGTGAGACCACACAGCCAGAGCAACCCGAGAGCGATCCTGTTCGACCATCGCTTACCCACGCCGTTACGCCCGTTTCGCGTTCAGCCGGGACAGTGCGCGCACAAGAGCCACCAGTCCCATGGATATCAGGAAGAGAATAATGGCCAGACCGAAGAGCGCGGTCTTGTGCGTGCCCGTCGCATAACTCATGTCGATGACGATCTGGCTGGTGATAGTGGCTATCGGCGCCCCAAGACCCTTGAAGAACTGCGGCGCGTTCCCGGCCACCATGACGACGGCCATGGTCTCGCCGATAGCCCGCCCCATGCCGAGTATGGTCGCATCTATGATTCCGATCTTCGCCGCTGGCAGCAGCACCTTGTAGATCGTCTGCCAGGTAGTCGCCCCCATCGCGTAGCTCGCCTCGCGGATTCCGGGCGGCACCGACCCGAGCGCATCCTCCGTGAGCGTGGCGATCGTGGGCACGATCATCACAGCCAGGATGACCGACGCCGTGAGCGTGCCGAACCCCATTCCCCCGGTGAGTTCCGCAGCGATGGGTCGCAGAATGACCAGCCCGAAGAAACCGAACACGACCGACGGCACACCCGCAAGCATCTCCACTGCGGGACGCACGATCGCGCGCATCCGCGCAGATGCGATCTCGGACAGGAAGACCGCCGTGCCGATCGCAAGCGGAGCGCCAAGCACGAGCGCGCCCAGGGTGATGGCGAGCGTGCCAACCACCAACGGCATGATGCCGAACCGGTCGAGCGAGGAGGACCACTCCGTGCCGGCCAGGAACGCGGCGAGACCGGGGTCTTTGACGACCTCCCATCCACGCGCAGCCGTGAAGACGAAGATCAGAGCGACGGCCGCGACTGCGACAACGGCACACACGAGGAAGGTGTTCTTCAGGAATGCCTCGCGGAAGTAGGTGGCACGCGACATCATCTTGAGGCCGTGTGTGGAAGGTGCTCCGCCGTCCTTGACGGGGTCAGTCACCGGGCACCTCCTTGGCCGTTATCGGGATGAAGCCGGCCTCACGGACGATCGTGTCCTGCACGTCCGGCGACAGCACGAAGTCGATGTACTGGCGTGCGAGGTCGCTGACTTCCCCCTTCGTGAAGAAGTGCAGCACGCGCTGGACGGGATATGTCCCGGCCACGACCGACTCCTCCGACGCCTCGATACCATCGACTGAAACAGCCTTCACATCGTCAGTGACGAACCCGAGCGAGATGTATCCGATCGCTCCCTCGATGTCCTCGATCACCGACCTGACCTGGCCCGTTCCGGGCAACACAACGGCGCCGCGGTCGAACTGCGCATCGCCCATGATGATCTTGGAGAACGCTTCGCGTGTCCCCGACGCCTCGTCTCGGTTGACTAGTCCGATCGGCATGTCTGGACCGCCGAGCTCTTTCCAGTTCGTGATCACACCTGAGAAGATCGCGCGCACTTCCATCGTTGTGAGGTCGTCAACCGGATTGCTCGGGTGCACGATGACCGCAATGGCATCGTACGCAACCGGCGTATCCGAAAGACCAAGCTCCAACTCGGCATCCTTGAGCTCGCGCGAGGACGTCCCGATGTCGGACGATCCGGTAGAAACGCTCTCGATCCCCGCCGATGATCCCATGCCAGACACCAGGATCGACACGCCCTCGTTCCTCTCGGAGAACATCTCGCCCGAAACCTCGGTGATGGGAAGCAACGTCGTCGATCCGGTGACGATCACCTCTCGCCGATCAGCGCTTGCGGCGCATCCCGGGAGGATCGACAGCACGGCCAGCACCGAAACGGCGCTGATCAGATAATGACCGCAAGCGCGCCGTGCCGTCCGGTTGGCCCCTCGGCGCGGTGCGAGTAGAAGCGATCGGTGTTGTGCGCGGTGCAAATACCCAGGTGCCACTGGCGCCCTTTCGGGACTCCTGATCGCTCGAGTTCGTACGCAACGGCCGCACCCAGATCCAGACGGGCCGAGGCCGCGGTAATCGTAACAAAGGTGCTATCGAAATGCGACACGCATTCGGAG
>CAZOSR010000014.1:0-11077 GCA_964582445.1 uncultured Coriobacteriaceae bacterium
CTGTCTTGCCGGAACCGGTTCCCGTGGAGACGAGCGTGGTCTTGCCGTCCGTGATTGCTCGGATGGCCTCTTCCTGGTGGCCGTACACATGAGTAATCGATTCCGGAATCCGCTGCCGCATGTGCGGGTGCAGAATCCCTTCAGCGACCAGCGCCTCAACGGCTGCGCCCTCACGGAAGGGTCGCGATAGGCTGACGTATGGCCCGCGCAGCAGCGGAGACTGCCTGGTGGCATCGAGTGAGAGCAGCTCGCGCATCTGCTCTCTCAGGCGCTCGTCCGCGAACGCGTACGTGGTGAGCTGGTACCGAAGGAAGCTCTTCACCACATTTTCGGTGAATGCGATTGGGTTGAGTGCCACTACTCAGCTCCCCTGATAGTGCGGATCCACGTTTTGTCGCGCGTTCCGTCGGCCAACAGCGGGTGGTATGTTTCCCATGCCCCGTGCCCCAAGGCCTCGTTGAGCGCGCGTGAGGTGATTTGGTACGAAAGCTCGTGTCTCTCCTGCTCGGGGATGACTGGCGGAAGCGCCGCCTTCAGCTTGCGCTGCACGTCCCACCATTTCGCGCCGTCGGCACTCCTGATCTTGGCTACGAGGGCTGCATCCGACATGAGAGAGGCAATCGCCTTCCGCACCTGCGTCTCGCGCACGTCGACACCTGGTGCAGCAGGACCATCTTCGTCCTCCTCATGACCATCTGCGCTGTATTCACCACTCGCTTCTTCAACGATGTCTGGGGCTGGTGAGGTAGTCGCGACGCCCTCGCCGCCGAGAGCCTCGGCGAACTCGGCCTTGATCATGGACGCGAACGTCTCGACAGCGGACAGCTCATACTCGGCGTCTCGGGTTGCGAACATCTTCTCGAAAGAGAGTACCCTCAGCGGAATCGGGTAAGGGGTGCCACCGGCGCTGCTCCAGAAGACACCCTGGCCGACGATCGGCTCGTTCAGCAGCGAACTCAGGATATCGTCCGAGAAGTGCGCATTTGCCTTCTTGATCGCATACAGATCGCTAGCCGACAGCAGATGGAACGAGAACCAATTGTCACCCTGACTCAGAAGCTCACCGGAGATGGCACCCGGTTGCTGTGTGATAAGCACCGCGCCAAGATCGTACTTGCGGCCCTCTTTCGCCCAGGACACGTACGGCCCCTCGGTGGCGCCCTGACCGAGAACGGACTGCGCCTCTTCCACAACGGCAATCGTCGGTATGGTCTTAGGGTCACGCTGCGTGAACTGCTCCTGGTTGTGGGCGAAGATCTTCGACAAGATGAGACCCGAGAGAACGAGTGCTGGCTGACCGCGCATTCTCGAGACGTCAATCACACACAGCTTGCCATCGCCTAGCGCCCTCAAGAGCATGTCAAGCATCGTCGAGCTGGGGTCGTGCAACATGTTCACAATCTGAGTCATGTTCGCGCGCGCCGCATAGAGTTCGGCCTCTTGTCCGTCTTCAAGACGAAGCAGGGGCCGGATGACTGTGGGGTCAGCGTTATTGCCCTGGCGATAGATCTCGTCAACGAGCTGAGACCATGATTCGGAGTTCATGGCCTTGAGCTTGCGAACGTTCTGCTGGTCCTGCTTCTCCGGCGATAATGCGATCGCGACCACGTCGCCGGGCTTCAGTCGGCGGATATCGAGCTTGATACCGGAAGCTGTGAAAGACTGATAGAAGTCGCTTGGTGCCTGCCGGTCGGTGAACACGACGAGCTTGTCCTCGAGGTGCGGCACGTCGCAGAGGCCCGGCCGTCCCTTGTCGTCAGGCCAGAAGTACTCGCCATCGGGATCGAAGATGAGCGTCCCAACCCTCGCCTCTCGACCATTTCGCTTTGGGACCGTGGGCGTCTGTTCGTACAGGTTGCTGAAGAGCAACTTCACAAGATTCGACTTACCGAAGCCCGCGCGAGCGAACACGAAGGTACGTCGGGCAACGAGGTGACCCTCATTGAACTTAGGGATCACCGTGGGACCGAGCGCCTGCATGCCGCGACCGAGTTCAACGCGATCATCAACGCCGGAGTACACGAACTCGCCAAGGGCGAAGAAGCCGAGATCGGCGCCCTCGAGATTGTGTCCCGCGACCTCGCGGAGAACCTCGTCGGAAAGGAACGCCACCTTGCTACCCACATGAGGCAGGCGCCGATGAGATGGCACGAACTCAAGTCCGTTGCCAACCGACTTCAAGACACCCAATACCCGAATGTTCACTCGGTACTTGAGGTAGCTCGACCTCAGGTCTTCCGGAATCTCACGATCATCATGGATCGCACGCAGCGCAAAGTCCTCGCCTGCTCCGGATGCCAACCGTCCCTGCGCGGACATGGACGTGATCCGTCCCAGCACGGCCTCATCGTCATGCTCGAGAGCAACGATCAGGAACTGCCCGTGCATCGGCGTCTTCTGGTAGTCACTCTGGTATGGAAGCACTAGGTCGGCGTGGAACTCGAGCCCCCCTTCCGAGAAGCCCAGGAACGCTCCGACGACCTTGTCCTTGGGAAACAACCTCATCCGAACCTCCGCTCAGAGACATCACCGGATTCGAGTTGTGCTCGATCGAGAATGGGGCGTCGCGCCTCGGGAAGAAGGTCGCGAACTGCCTCCAGGACCTCATGCTGCATGATGGTGGCGTCGAAGCCCGCGACCTGGGCGAACTCGTGCGCACTCTGTAGACAACGCGGGTAGTACGGTACGGGGAATCCGTCGATGGCGTCGGCAAGGAGATAGCCGAACACCTCTTGGGCGCGATCTGTCTGCGAGTCCAAGAGGTCGACAGTCCAAATCGGATCCGACGTACGTGAACCGAAGCGAACGAAGTACATCTGTCCGGCTTTGAACTTCGCCGCCTCTCCGCCCTCCTCCGCCTCGCCTCTCCCTCGAGCCCACTCATCCCACTTGTAGGCCTTGGCCTCCAGCTCCGCAGGTATCGACACGAACCGCGCCTCGCCGCCGGGAATCACATCCTCGAGCGCCAGAGCCAGCTGATAGCGCTGTAGAACCTTCGAGTGCTTGGCCAGGCCGACCAGATAGACGTTGCGCTTCTCCTCCAGGCGGATTCTCTCAATCGCCTTCTCGATGCGCTGCATCATCGTGATGAACAGATCCCCGGCGAAGATCTTGCTGCGCAAGAAGCCGTCACGGACGATCAGTGTGTCAGTCCCGAAGCTACGATCCACGATGAGCCTGTACAAGACCGCCCACTCCACGAGGTCCCGGTAGACCTGAACCCACGATGTACCGACCTTCTCAGGTGCTTCGCGAACCTTCGCGCCAGGTGGGATCATTGGACTCAGGTTGTGCAGATGGTGCGTCGCCACACCCAGCTCGTCCATGAGGAAGCCAAGGTCAGTGACCGGTCGGTAGTCGTCGTCAAACTGCCGACGTGAGAGCTTGTCGGTATCGGTGGTTGGTGAGACCACATCCAGGCAGAGCTGCTTGCCGCAGGAGTCAACGACACGAACCATCTGGAACATGAACGGATCGAACTCGAGACGGTTGTTGCCGCCGTCGCTCGCAACCAGGGAGACGGCGGTGGTTGTGCGGCGCTTTATGACCCGCACAGTGGGCCTGAGCGCGCAGACCTCGTCGCACAAAGAGTCGAGAACCCTTCTGTCTCCCTCAGCGCATGCACGAACCGCCTTGCGGACATGCGTGATGTCCTCGGGATTCAGCACCCTACCCCCCTAGCGTAGCCACGACGTCAATCTCTGTTATCGGCTTGCTTCGAACGAATCCGAACTGTTGAGCCTGGCGTCTGCCTGCATCGGCGTTTCCCGCATCAGTGATGCTCACGATCCGCCACCCCACGGCAGCACACTCAACTGAGCTTACAACAATTACCTCAGGGTCGGAGGGAATACTTGGTACCGCCCCAAACCGGATGGTAAGACGGCAAGCCGGTGCACAGCGCGAAGCGATGTTCCGCCAGACCACAGCCAGGTCCGCAGAGAACTCGTCGGGGCTGGACGTGGTGAGTTGACGGTCCGCCGCGTAGTCGGGTGCATCGGGGCCACCGAGAAACCAGCTACGGAGCCACTGATCGCTCACGTAGGTGCGCATGCCATAGTAGGGAGGCGACGTAACAACGTGCGAAAAGGGTCCGACATCCACAGGAAACCGTACGTTGCGGGAGTCGGCATGAAGAATGGCACCCCGTGTCCCTGGCGGGGCACCCTCACATGCCCGGCGTGCGCGCTTCTCGATGACCTGCAGCGTCGAGACGTAATCGGGCCGCATTTCGCGCTTCTTCCAGAAGCGAACGGCACCGGCAGGCTTGGTGGCATAGGTGCGAGGCATTTGGTTCGAGAAGTACGACTGGACGTTCTTCCCACGAGGACCATGCAACGCACCCAGCATGATGGCTCGCAGTGCAACCGCCGCGGGACTGTTCGCACCAGCCCGGTTCAGCCCTTTGCGTATGGCACAGAGTTCGCGAAGTGTGTCCGGATGATACGCAAGGTCCCAGAACTCGCCAACGGGACACTCCGCGTCGTCCTGAAACTGCCGAACAAGCATTGTCGCAAGCGTAGCCACTTCAGCCGCGTCGGCCGTCACCAGTTTCGCCGACGCGATAGCAACGGCGACAGGACTCGCATCGACGCCAACAGACGGTAGTCCCAAGACACGCGCCGCGAAGTTGGTCGTACCTCGACCACAGAAAGGATCGAGCACCCATCCCGATGCCCCCTCGAGGGCAGCAAGGGGAAGCGCGGGGCGGAACATCGTGTAGTACGGAGCAATCGTATTGAGCGGGTGCGAGGCGAGCGTGGTTACTGCACTCATGTCATCTCCGCTCCGCCGAGCGCCACAATCGCCTGTCGCACTTCCCACTCATCGCCCTTGCTGCAGTGTGCCCAGCGCAGCTCCTCATCGGTGAGCTCCACGAGAAACGCAAACCGCTCCCGCACCACCGCGATCCAACCTGTCATGTCGACAGGCATCGTGAGGTAGCCGATCGATTCCGGCTTGAACTCGTCCGCCGAGCGCTCGCGCAGGACTTCCGCCGGATCGAACGGCCGCTCGCCGAGTACGTCGTCGATCACGTCGGTCCAGACCTTGAGAACCAGCAGCCGACGCACCAGGGCCTCATCGAAAGGCTTCGCGGCAGCCCACGCAAGATCGTACAGGTCACGCGCCAGGCCACCGCGGCGATATCGCGCGAGTTTCTCCGCGATGGTCTCCTCGATACAAGCCACTCGAACCATAGGCAGCTCGAACTCGTATCGAGAGTGTATGGGCAAGGGCACGAACGACATCGATTGTGGGCGTAGCCACAGCTGCCGTCTACCAAGGTCGAGACGCGCGGGAACCTCAGTTTCGCCGAACGGACTCGAGATGGTGAGGCGCATGCGCTGCGTGCGGTCGATCTCCTGTAGACCGAACGTGAACTGCTCGACCCGAGCGCCATCCAATACCTCGATCAACAGCGCGGCAGACGTGTCATCGATACCCGCGAAGTCCAGATCTGTCGAAAAGCGACCCGCAGTGCCGGCCCAGAACTTGCGGAGCGCAGTGCCCCCTTTGAGCGCGATGCCAAGATCGAACAGTCCTTCCTTGGCAAGCAGATGCAGGACGTGGTCCTGTGCGATGTCGATAATTGCAGGCCCGCGCCCTCCCCGACGCCCCTGGAAGTGGCGGACTAGGTGACCTTCAGTGATCATGCCGAAGTCACCTCAAGGCCGGTCGAATCGATGACGTCGAAGGCCGGGTTATAGCGACCCGGAACGTCGCGATCGCCGAGGTAGTGCGGCCCGGCTCCCTGCGGAGCGCGCTCCATCAACGCATGCGCCGACAAGGTAGCACCACCGCGCGACAGCAGGTACCCTGCACGCGCCCAGGTACCTGCAGACTGCCCTTCGATCTCGCGAACGAGTTGGCCAACATCCACAGCCGAGACTGCCTGCACAAGCCACTCACCAACATTGGGCCAGTCGCGGTATCCACCCGGCCGCGCAGCCATGAAGGCGAGGAGCGTGGGCAGCGACCAAACCGGCAGCCCTTCGCGTCGCACAGGCGGGAGCGCTGGGCTCCACCGCACGAGACGGTATGAAGCAAGGGACTTGGGCGGCCGGAACCTCGGAGGAGCACCGATGCACTCGATCTCGGGCCTACGGCTGGCAAGTCCGAGCCTGTAGGCGGCGGACTCCGCAGCAGCGGCCAGAGGCGCTGAAGGGTCTCGAGCCAGAACCGCCCGCAGCTCGATCAGTGGATCACCGGAACCGAATGCGCCGGCACGCGCGGCGGGCGCGAACTCCCACACGCCCCGTGTCGCTAACGGAAGGAGCCACCCCCGCTCACGCAGCCGACGCACGACAATGTCTACTGGGATGCCCAGCCCGGCTTCCTGCGCGAAATCCCCGACCTGGGCCGTCGTCACCACACGCGGCTGCTCAAGTTCGAGCAGCTGCAGTAACAGCGCGAACCCTGATGGCACACTGCGGACTGTCATTCAGAACACCTATCCTGTCATTCAGTGACAGGATGAGTGTTTCTTATGACAGTCCCGCTGTCAAGCCATAGGTGATGCGACTACACCCCCAACAACTTCTCCAGCTGCGCGCGCATGCGCGCCTTTCGCGTTTCGTAGAAGGCGGGGAAGCCTAGCATCGTGTCCGGCACCCCGTGAAGATCGTGTTCTGCCAGGTATGACTCGCGATGAGCCTCAGCCTGAGCCTCATCGCTTCCAGAGTCCAATCCGTCGATCCACACCCGCGGCATCACTGCCTGCTTCTTGATGTTCACCTTGGCCGGCAGCAACTGCAGGTTGGGGAGGCCGTTCATCAACGCCAGGTAGTCATCGAACTGGTCACTAGGAACCCCAGCTGCCGTAAGCGGCTTCTTGTAGAAGAGCTTCTGCGGGAACACATGATCCACGTGGACCTCACTCTCGAAGCTGAACTTCGGGTAGAGCAACGAGAGCGTTACAAACGTCCGCGGCTTGCCGTACTGCAGGTCCAGGATGCCCTCAATCTCATCCGAGCCGAACCTGAGGCTCTTGCCGAGAGGTGCCATCGCGACCTCCAGTTGACCCACCGGGTACCCCGCGCCTCCGTGCTCACGAATCGCCTTGCGCAGAGCATTGAGCAGCGTATCCTGACCCGAGCCCCATACGCCAGCCTTCAGCAGTGAGCGAAGCACCCACGCCCGCAGTCTGTCACGATCCTGTCTGTTGGCATCCGAGGAGAGGTAGGACTCGTCCAGTCCGCGATGCTTGACGTAGTACGCGATCGGCAACAGCACGTAATCCGCGCCGAGCGTGCGCTCGCTGAATCCGAATGCCGCGAGTAGCTTGGCAGCCAGTTTTAGTGAGGCCCCAATCGCATCCCAACCCTCCTCAAGCAGGTGCATATTGGCTTGGTTGAAGTTCGTCACCTTGAACCGGATGTCGCCGATGTCGCTCAGCACCAAACCGGCTTTGAGAACAACATCCTTAGTGAAGCCGAAACCTTGGCCGGTCGCGTTCACCTCGTCCACCAGCGCGTGGATCTCTTTGCGTGCATCGCGGTCAGTCCATTGTGCTGTCGCGATACTCAGGAGCAGGTCCGAGTAGGATAGAACCGTGCCTCCGCTGTTCACGCGAATGAAGATGTCCAGCACATTATCAAGCTCACGGTCCTCAACGGCGTAGTAGCTCACAACGCCGTCCTGATACACGAGCTGCCGGAGCCGATCGAGCGCTGGGAATGCGAACTCGTTGTCGGCAGCCAAGCCGACCTTCTGAAGGTACGAAAAGATCCCAACGGAGTCTGTGCCGTCAGTCAACTCACGGATTTGCGGCACCAGGAACCAGTGCGCGCCTTCCTCGCCATTCGCCTGCTTGACCTCCTTCTCCGTCATGAAACGGAAGTCATAGGCGAGCTTCTGGTCGCTTTCCTCCGCAGGTGCGGCGATGTTGAGATACAGTCGCTTCTCGGGATACGCATCCGGGTTGTTCCACCACTTGCGTGGCAGACGCTTCGCATAGCTACCACGCAGCCCTATGTTCAGTGCCGTCATGCGCTGCTGTCCATCAAGAATGGCCGTCACCGGCTTGCCGGTAGGCAGCTCGTCAGTGCGAACCAGCGGGCAGTGCGGTGCTCGCTGCTCATGATAGGCACGGATGAAGTCGTAGAACACGTAGTTGCCAAGATCGGTCGCCGGAATCCCCCAGAAGAGGAACGATCCGATCGGGTAGCGGCGCATGAGGCTGTCGAAGAAGGCACAAATCTGCTCGGGTTTCCAGACGAACTCGCGCTGGATCGCCGGAAGAACGTACTCATGAGTGCTGATGCCCTGCAGTGCACGCTCGATGGTTATCGGTGTCTGGAATGCCATTACTACTCCCCCTCGTGGTGACGATCAGTGCGTCTCGAACGTGTTCCACTCGCCGGTGCCGAGCTCGAGCGCGGCGTACGGCTCGAAGACGTGCAGCACGAGCGGATTGTCGATCTCAACGTACGCGACATCGAAGGCCCGGATCGTCTCGCGCGCCCTGCCGAACTCCCGCTTGAACTCCGGGTCCTCCATCGCCTCTTGCCGACGCATGGAGTGGCGGGCCCACTTCGCCGCCATGCGGTACGCGAGGGTTGCGCTGTTGTGCGTGTCGGCCAGGACATGCTGGCGAAGCCGAGTGAAGACCTTGCGCGAGATCCCCACGTAGACGGGTCGCCCTGCGTCGAGCATCACGTAGCATCCCGGGAAATCCACGTCGCGTCCCTCGGAGCGCAGGAGCGTCTTCACGCCGACGCCGCTCTGGGCGAAGTCACGCATCGGGCGCGCCCGCGCGATCGCGTCGCGCATGTCGGCCATCAACCGCGGCGAGACTTCGCGCGCCAACTCGTCGAACGAGTGGAGGCAGCCGTCGACCGGGACGATCGCGGCGCTGTCAGCGCTCGATCCGACGCTCGGTCCGGCGCCCGAATCCTCGGCGCCAGTCAGCATAGCGGCAGCTGCGGCTGGTCCGCGTGTAGCCCCCTACGGACCCGCTCCAGCGCAAGCTCGATCATCCTGTCGTCGAACAGCTGCCGCTTCCGGCGCCCGGCGGCCCTGCCCCCGGGCCATGAGTCGAGCGCCCGCCGTATCGCGGCCACATCGGGCTCGCAGCCCTCACGGACGACAAGCCAATCAACCGTTGCGAGAAGCTCCATGCCCAAAGGCGACTCGAACCCATCGATGAAGCGGGCCGCTGCCTCGAGCACGGACTCGTACTGACGCGCTTCGCTGCCCAAGTACGATTGCACCCGCTCGCGCCGGTCGTCAGCGAAGTGTATGGGGTCGAAGGGCCCCGCCTCGCTCAGGCGCTTCTCGCTATGCAGGTAGCTACCGTCTAACGCATCCAAGAGGTGACGCAACTGGTCGCTGTATGGCCCGTACTTGTTCGCGGCGAATCTCAGACGCAGAGGATCTCTAGCCCCAAGGGCTTCTACCGCGCGCTGGAGGAACCAGGCGATCTTGTGAACCTCGAGGTTGGTGCATCCCATACCGAGGACTGAGTACCTGCGAACCATCTCGGCGACGAGGGCGCGGGCAGGCGTCAGCTCTTCGACGCCGCGCTGCTTGGGCGCGGTCGCGTAACGCGCCGACGGCTCGTACACCAACACATCCACACCCTCAAGCGTGCCGAGTGCCTCCTCGATGAGTGGGCGGACCATCACCCACTCCAGTCCCCCGTTGCCGCAACCCAGCGGTGGAACCGCGATGGACGTGATTCCAAGCTCTTCGATCACGCGACGGAGGTCAGCGAGCCCGTCGCTAACCCACTGCATCTTGGAGGGGTTCCGCCAATGCCGCTTGGTCGGGAAGTGGATGACCCATCGCGGCCCCGACAGTGAGTGGCTCTTCGTGACAAGCACACTCCCCACGTGAACGTCGCCGCGCTTCGCGGCGTCCATGTACTCCCGTGCCGCGTCGGGGAAGGATTCCTTGAACTGCAGCGCCATGCCCTTACCCATCACACCGACCTCGTTCACGGTGTTGACGAGGGCGTCGACCTGCGCTTCAAACAGATTCCCTGTCGTGTAGGTGATCACTAGAAGAACCAGTCCCTCTTGACGACGACCTTGAGATCGATGTCCGCTTCGGCGAGCGCTGCAGTGACACGCGACTTGCTCTCTTCAGAGTAGCAGGCGATTCCCAGCAGCGCCTCCACCGGAACCTTCTGAAACGCCAGCAGTTCAGCCTGATACCGCTCCACCTTGCCGGGATCACTGTCCGAGCGTGCGAAGTCGCGTGCCCGAAGCAGGTCCCAGTCAATCTTATCGAGGTCTCCGACATCGCTGTAGAACGTTGCGTACTGCACGAGTGCGTGGCGGTCCGTGAACACGAAACACACGCCACTCGCGCTCAGCTTCGCGACCGAGGACACGAGAATCACGATCTCGTCTCGATCCCGCTGCGTGACGCCGTTGTATCCGGTGACGATGTTGTAGAGCATCACCGAGCAGGGTGTGAAGTAGAAGGGCACGTAGTCCTCGAGCACCCCGCCTGGCGATATTGGCACGCACTTGGACGTGCGCTTGCCGATGATGTCCGGATTCCCGATCGGCACGAAGCCAGAATCTCTCGTCTTCGAAGACGGGCAGTGAACGCCGTTCCGCAGAATCCACGGGAGATTGTCGACATGGGTGATGCGGAAGATGTGAGCCTTCTCAGGCCCCAGGTCCAAGCTCACCACAGCACCCCCTGCCGGCTCTCGCCCAGCAGCGCCATCGGCGGCGCCTCCGAGCAACCCGGCTCCTCGCCGCGCTCGCACGAGAAGACCCGCGACGTATCGTGACCGTGGGTCGCTTGCGTCTTGTCCAGGCCCGCGTATGGATGGCGAAAGACGCGAGGCCACTCCTCAGGATTCATGAACGCTCCAGACTCGGCGACGCATGCGGTTAGCCCGTCTGACGCAAGCTCCCACCAGGGTCTGCCTGCTACAGCGCCCTCGGCAGCGTCATCTCGCTCGCCACGTATGCGATCGAGGGCCACACAGTACGGGTTCTCCGAAGGCGCGGTGCATACGCAGCCGTTCCACTTGGAGTCATGCCAGGGGACTCGCAGGGTCAAGTGGTGCATCAGCAATCAGCCCTCTCGCCCGATCGCCCAACGCGGAATCCAGGCC
>CAZOSR010000014.1:11087-17740 GCA_964582445.1 uncultured Coriobacteriaceae bacterium
GGCATCTAGTCTTCATCGTCATCCAGCTCCACGACCTCCGCGACTCGTTCCATGTACTTGTCGTACTCAGCGTCGATCTTCGACGGTATGGCGACGAGTACGCCGCGCTCATCACGGAAGGGCTTCGAGGGATCACCCTTGAATGACAGCCAGTTGAACGACGTAACGACCACATACCGATGATCAAGCACGAGCACCTTGGCATGCGTATCACCAAGCGCGCTGAAGATGAAGTTGCCGTATACGTCCTCAAGGGCCCGCAATGAACGAACAGCTTCAGGGTCACTTCCCTCCTCTGGGCGCCGCCGGTTGATGCCGTAGCAGATCGTCACGTCCACGGCGCGTTGCAGCGCGCCCTCCAGAAGCTCAAGGAAACTCCTGTTGACGACAGCATTCTTCACCCAAGGCGAGACGATCAGGAGACGCTCGGATGCCTCCCTTAGGGCCTCCTCCAAGACATCGGGGTGCTCGAACACCTCCAGCATCCGAACCGGATACTGGGTGAGCCGTGCCTCGGCCTTTGCCAGCTTCTCACGTGCCGCCTCAAGAACCTCCTTGCCTGATTCAATCGCACCCTCAGCGCCGTTCGACTGTGCAAGAGAAGTCTCAATCTGAGCCACCTCCCGCTTACGCTCGAGAACCGACTGGGCTAGCTCGGTTACCTCCGGGCCCTGCTCGAGCTGCCCGACGACGTCGGGATCCAGCTCGAGGAGTGCCACGTCCGATACGGACTGCTTCAGCGCCTCGAGCACCCCGAGCTTCTTGAGCCCAGCGGCCCTGGCGAAAGCATCCTCGTGTACCTGCGAAAGCCGCCCGTCAATGGCGAAGGCAACCTGGGACTCACCCGTCTGAATCGACCGGAACAGCAGGGCAACCGCCTTCAGAAAGAAGGCGCGCCGTTTGTCATGAAGGCCCTCGATCGACAGGATGTCCCTCCTCATCACCTGCTTGCCCCTGTATTCACGGTTGAGCTGCTCAGAGGTCAGCCGTCTCGCCTCGGCAACGGTGAACTCGTCGGCGGCAGGAGGGGCGTCGGGGAAGGCGGGCAATGGAGTGATGCCGAGCTTCTGAAGGTCTGCTCGCGTGTACTTCACAGGTGAGCCAAGATCGACCAGCTCACGTGTCCAGCCGTCGTATTCAAGAGGTAGGGCTATCTCTTCCGGCACGACCATCTCGCAACTCCTGGCCAAGAGCTGACCCGACTTAGTCATTTCGAAGGAATCCGGATCCTCGAGCGAAGGGCGGATGTAGCCATCTTGATAGAGGGGAACCATGGACGCAGTGACGGTTCTCTCATCGAGTCCGAGCAGACCGGCAACTTCAGGCACGGCTCCAATGCCAGCTCCCACCGCGCGTAGCACGAATTCCATCAGCGGTGGAATCGGCTTGTGGCTCAGGATCATGCAGTTCAGGTTGATCTCCCAGTGAGGCAGTCCGACCTCTTGATAACCGACAAGATGGAATCCGGCTCGGCTGCTTGCATGCAGACGAGCGACGTCGGCTGGGTTCATTCGACCACCTCCTCAACGATGCAGGTATCTGGGTGGCTGCGTATGTATCCGAGTACGTCAGCCAAAGGATTCTCGGACACGGTCGCGGTCTCAATGAACGCCGCGTCTCCAACGATTGCGAGACCGAGACGGCCGCGCGAGAGTGCCACGTTGATCCGTTGACGCGAGGACAGGAACCCCAGCTCACTCCGATCATTCGACCGAACCGCCGAGAAGATGCAGACGTCTGCCTCTCGCCCTTGGAACGCGTCAACCGTGGCAACCTCATACGTCACGCCGCCGAGCGCGACGCCTGAGGCTCTCAGGTACTTCGCCAGCAAGTCACGCTGTTCTGCGTAGCCGGTGAGAATCGCGATCGACACAGGCTTGCCTTGCGCGTAGAACGCCAAGCTACTGAGAAGGGTGCGAACCTGTTGCGCCTCCAGCTCATTCGACCGGCTCGTACTGCCGGGAGCTTGCGCCTCAAAGCGGTTGGGTGATTCTGAGGTCGAGTACCAGACCACAGGCGCGCCGAGTGCCTGGATCACATACTCAGGTATCGGCCGCTGCGCACTAGTCAGGCGACCCTCGTAGAAGCAATGGCTGACCAGATCACCAATCGCAGGAGCCATGCGGTGCTGCTCACTGAGCGTGAAGTGAGCTTCCGCCGGAAGTGCATCGGCCACGCGATCAAGCAGCGTCTCAGTCAGCAGTTCGGTTGTGAGCTGGTATTGCTGTCGTGCGTTCGAGTCCGAGAGGGCCGCCTCCATGAACGGGGGTAGCTGACGCCGATCACCCACAAGGATCCAACGTCGCGACCTCGACATTGGAATCAGAGCCTCGGTGGGTGTCGCCTTCGACACCTCATCGATGATGCACAGGTCGTACTCAAGCTCGCTCGTGGCTCCGAATGCGCCACCGACGCAGGTGGCGGCCACGACATCCGCAGCGGCGAGTAGTGCGGCTCCGAAATCGAGGCTCCTTCCGAACCTGCGCTCCCATTCCGCGTACAACTCCTCGAGCCTTGTCAGTCGCTCGTCTTCCACGGCATAGTCCGCGGATGCATCCATTAGGTCTTCCGTCGAAGGAGGCTCATCGTCCGTAATGCCCAGGAGCCCTGCGAGCTCCTTCCTTAGTTCGCGCTCTTGAGCGACGGTCTCGTCGAGAGCCGACTTGGTCTCCTTGAGACGCTCGTCGTATTCGGCCACGAGCGTCGCCGCCCCGCCTCCCGTCTCAAGCGCGCCGGCAAGATCGAGTCCCTGATCAATGAAGGCCCGTGCAGCTTGTTCAAGCACCCCCGCGTCGGAATCACGCAAGAGCAGTTCGAGTCGCTCCGCGCTTTCGAGGATCTCAGGAGCCAGAGCGTTCAGTCTGTCGAGTTGTTGCTGCGCGACATGTCGCTCGTCCTGCTGTCGCTTCAACTGAGACCGAATACCTGCCATTCGTCGTGATAGATCCTTGAGCGCAGATGCCAGTGATGTCACCTCGGCCTGCGAAGCCGACACCCCCCACTCCTCGGCCTTCTGCTTCAGGAACTCACGACTCTTGCGGAGCACCTCGTCTCGCCACGACTCCAGTTGGGCATCGAGGCGCAGGTGCTCGACATCGTCCGAGATACGTTCAGCCCGACCCAGTCGCACCAAGCGCAATTCCGGCATCAGCCGGTGAATCCTTTCGAGGGCGTTGTCCAACGCCGCATGGGTCTGCGAACTAAGCAATATGCGGGAGTTGGGACGTGAACTCTTGTACTGAGCGACGAGTTCGGCGATGAACGTGGTCTTGCCGGTACCCGGTGGGCCTTCCACAACCATGATGTCCTCGAGGCCCATCGCCGCCGCCACCGCCGCACGCTTGGATTCGTCCAAGTCATCGTGGAGAAACTCGAGGTCGGGCACGGGAGCCGGAGGCCGCGCCTCGCTTGGCCTAGCCACGAGCTCCCGCAGGTCCGCGCGCACGGAACGCCCGTGCCTCACCGCGTTGAGGGCCTGTTCCTGCTTCTTGAGCGCCGCTTTCGCCGCGTCGGTGTCATACAGGAGCTCGCCCGAGGACGGTAGCCCATCAAGGCTGCCTGATTCCACATAGAGGACGACACTGCCCTCCGTGACCTGCTCCACCTCGCCGCGAACCGTCCGGATCTCGCCCAAGCGAATGAGTCTCGGCTGACCGATGAGCTCCTCCGAAGCGCTCCTGCCGACTTCAAGATGAACTCGCCGGCCCTGCACACGACAATCGCGGAACCGCACCGGCGTTCCACGCGCATCCTCGAACTGCTTCTTGGCGTAGAGGACCTTGCTCCAGTTCCCGAAGAGCTTGCGCGCCTGATCAGCCTGCTCCTCGGCGACCCGTCCCTGCACATGCTCGGCAACACGATCGAACAGCGCGTCCGCATCTTCGCGCGTGCGAGTCTGACACAGGCTGTGCCGCTTGAAGACGAAGTGATCGCGGAGTCCTCTCTCGCGATGGGTATCTGACGCCGCGCTCAGTTTCACGGCGCTGGTCACGACCCAGCGCGTGGGGTCAGTCGACTCCTGACGCAAGTAGTAGCGGTAGGCAGTCGCGGACGCCACCAGATCCTCACTGCGATAGGAACTCGCGTCTGCCTTACTGTTCGTCGCCGTACCGAGAACAGCACCGCCGTTGAGATCCTCGAGGATGAAGCCCTCTGCGGCTTCCAAGGGCATGGCCGAGTGCGTCGCAACGAAGTTCTTCGCGTGTGGTTTGATCGCCACGGGAACGATGATCTCCGATCGCCAGCCATCCTCCCGCGCACTCTGGAAGGCCTCGATTCTGCGCAACACCTCACCGGCCGTCGCGGGACGCTGCTCACGGTCGAGCGTCAAACACTCGCTGATCAGATCAAGCACGACCGGCGGTGGGTCAATCTCCTCAAGAGCAGCCTCAACGTCTTGCCGCGAGCACAGATGCCGCCCCGCAAGCGCCTCTACCACGAGAACAGCCCATGCGTACACGTCCCGTGAGAAATCATGGGACAAGGGTTGTTCGGGGTCGGCAGGTGTCGTCCCATCGCCAGCCGTCGCCGGTGGTCTATAAGGTTCAGTTCCACCCCCCAGGAACGTCACTCCGTCGTAGTTGACTGCATCGCGCAGTCGCGAGATGCCGAAGTCGGCGATCTTGGGGATGCCATCTTCAGTGACCAGGATGATGGTCGGCTTGATGTCACGATGAAGGTGGCCACGCTCGTGGCAGTAGGCCAGTCCTTTCAGAACGGCAATCGCCACGCCAGCAAAGTCGTCCCACCCCTCGATCGATTCGCTGTCCAGATACCGACCAAGGTCCTGCGGCACCCATTCCAGGACCAGGAACGGATGACGGGCATCGTCCTCATCCCAGTCGATGTATTCAACGATGTTCTCGTGGCGAAGGTCGCACAGAATCGTCAATTCGCGCTGGAACGATTCCTGCAGAACGGGGTTCTCTGAGCGGACTCCGTGGAACAGTTTCACGGCCACCATCCGCATACCGTTCTCGCCGTCGTACCCCTTGTGCACAGCGGCAGACGCGCCACTGCCAACTGGCGACTCTTCAATGAACCACCGACTTTTCAGCTGACGCATGCCGCCTCCCTATCATATCCGCGCGGCGCGCGGCACTTGACGAGTGAGTCCCTCAACACAACCTCCCCTGCCCGCCCTCGTCCAGCAGTGACGCCGGCGGGTCCTCCACCCACCCCGTTTCCTCGCCGCGCTCCCGCGCTGCGATCTCATCGAGCAGCTCACGGTAGCCCTGCTCGCCGAGCAGGTTGCGCGCGTGCAGGTGGCACTCTCGCCACGACTCCTCCGCGCTCTGCGCGAGCTGCCAGTCGTAGAACCGCGGCCCCAGCCGGCTCGCGACCGGCTGCGGGTGCTTCGCGCGCTCGTCGTGGCCGAGGCCGTAGTCGGCGAGCCGAAGCGTCTCCGGCAGCATCCACCCCTCGCCCTCATTCTGGCCGAGGAACGCCTCGATCCCGGCGTCGCGGTCTCCGCCGCACGCGCGGATCTTCTCCTCGACGTCGTGGAAAGCGACGAACGTGAGCACCGTGTGGCGCAGCTCAGGGTCCTTGTCCTTGTCGACGCGCCAGAAGCCCTTCGTGTCCAGGCCGGACGGCACTACATCTTCCGAGGGCAAGTCGCACTCGCGCAGCATGGCGGCCAAGTCGGTCTTGTCTAGGCCGAAATGCAGGGCATCCAGTGAGTCCGTCATTGCCCGGCAGCGGACTCGAGACCCGGGGGTGAGGGCCCAATCTGAGCGAATCTCGGCGACTTCACTTGATCGGGTCAACCACAGCGGAGCGAAGCGAGAGCTGGAGGCGTTCTGGACCAGCACAGACTCCTGCCGGGCCCTTCGTTCGTGTGGCGCGAGATCACTTCGCCGGAGCACGGGAACCTCTTCCGCGTAAAACCAGTTCACTGTCCCCTGGCTCATCTTGAGCCGCAGTGCGCGATCAGATTCGAACGACACGAGGCATGACAGCAGCTCAAGCCTTGCGTCGAAGTCGCCCACATTCATGAGAGGAACCTTGTTGCCACACGGGCTTCCCGGGACGAGAGAGGCGATCAGCGTGCGCTGATTGGTGGCGTTCTGCACATCGCGGAATCCCAGACGATAGTCATCCAGGCCCGAACCGGTAGAGCCCCAAGCAGAGGCTGACATGAGGTACTGGCCGTCGATGCGCGGATCAGTGGCTTCGATTGTGTCCCAGTCGGTTCCTCGGGGCCCTCTCCAAACCGCCCTTGAGTACTGGAGCTGCCAAATCATCCGACCCTGATACAGCGGCAGCGCCACGTCCTCGACCTCGTCCTCGTGAATCCACGCATCGCCCTCGCGCGAGAGCACGATGCCCGCCGGGATGTCCGCCCGCGGGATCGGCAGCGCGTCGTAGGGCGGCTGGGCGCACCGCAGCCGCCAGGACGTGCGCGCGACGTCCCCGGGCTTCAGGATGTGCCCGTGTATGAACCGCGCTTCGGCCTCGCGGCACTCAGGCCCGGCGGTGGTGTCGAACAGCCACTCCTCGAGCTCGACTTCCGCGGGCACGACGCGCGCGGGATCGACGTTGAGCTCGGCCCAGAGCTCCTCTATCGGTCGCCAGTTGCCGAGCAGCCAGCGGCTGTACTCGTCCGGCCGGTACCCCTTGGCCTCCCAAACCGGCCGCGGCGGGAAGAGCTT
>CAZOSR010000015.1:0-11242 GCA_964582445.1 uncultured Coriobacteriaceae bacterium
CGCAGTCACTGTTCTCCGTCTCACTCGGACTCGAATTGGCGAAGCGGCAGGTCGCCAAGGATCCGATCCTGGCGCAGCGCACCCTCGAGAGCCTGGAGGCGCAGGTGAGCTCGAGCGCGGGGGAACTGCGAAGGCTCGTTTACGACCTTCGGCCCAAGAACCTCCAGGAACTGGGGCTGGTGGAGGCGGTGCGCACCTGGGTGCACGAGGCGACGTTCGGCGGTGACGTCCGGGGGATCGTGGAGGTCCAGGGAACCGCGCGCGTGCTCCGTCCATCGCAGGAAGCGTGCCTCTACCGCATCGCCAAGGAGGCGGTGAGCAACGCGGTACGGCATTCGGGAGGCGATCGGCTCGTCGTGCGAATCGCTTTTGCGCCCGAGCAGGTAGTGCTCACGGTGAGTGACGACGGCAATGGCATCGCGCACGGGGAGACGGAGCCGCGCCTTGAGGGGACGGGGGCGGGCCTGCGCAACATGCGCGACAGAATGGATGCGGAGGGCGGACGGCTCGAAGTGTCGAGCGAGCCCGGCACGGGGACCATCGTCCGTGCCGTACTGCCGCTGGAGGTGGATTGATGGATCCGGTGCGTGTGTTCATCGCCGACGATCACGAGCTCGTGAGGTATGCACTGCGGATGTTGCTCGAGAACGAACCAGGCATCGAGGTGGTGGGCGAGTCTGCTGATGGCGAGGGAGCGGTCACGGCTGTGACGCAGGGCGAGGTGGATCTGGTGCTGCTCGATCTCAGGATGCCCGGTATCGGGGGGATCGAGGCGTGTCGCCTGATCAAGGAGCGGGAGCCTGACGTCCCGGTGCTCGTGCTGACGAGCTTCGGTGACGATGACGAGGTGTTCGGTGTGCTTGCGGCGGGCGCCGGCGGCTACATCCTCAAGGACACGCGTCCCGAGCTGGTGGTTCAGGCCGTCCGCGCGATGGCCGAGGGGCAGGCGGTATTCGACTCCAAGATCGCCGCGCGCGTGATAGCCGGACAACCCGATCCGGATCCCGATCCCGACGGGGAGCTGCGGTCGCGCTTCTCGGAGCGCGAGCTCGAAGTGCTGCAACTCATGGCCGAAGGAATGGGCAACAAGCAGATCGCGCACGCCCTGTGGATCAGCGAGGCCACGGTCAAGACACACGTGAGCCACATCCTCCGCAAGATGGAGACTTCCGATCGCACCCAGGCGGCGCTTGTGGCAGTGCGGACCGGGCTGGCCAAGCTGTCGGACGGCGGTTCGCAGTAGGAGGCCACCGCGCACCGCATCCCCCATCGGGATGACCCGACATCATCCCCCGCTCATACCATAAGCGGCTAGCTAGCTCTCTGTGATGGGGGACACTCTTTAGTAGATGGACGGTCTGCTGGGAAGCGCGGCGCTCCGCCGGCTCCCGATCGGAGCCGTCGGAGGTGTCTGACAGACTCGCGGGAGCGGGGGGAGGTGTTTCGCATGTTGACCAAGCTGTATGTCCGGACGCGGAACTTCTTTGAGTGTGACGAGGGCGCGACGGCAGTCGAGTACGGGCTCATGGTGGCCCTGATCGCCGTGGTGATCATCGGGGCGGTGACGGTCGTGGGGAGGAACCTGGACGCGATCTTCGACTTCATCGCCGATGAACTGTCGATCGCCGGTGGGTGATGGTTCCAGCGTTGCTGGATCATCAGTGTGATCGGAACGGGACCCAGTCGCCATCGGTGTATCCGGGTGCGACCGGGTCCCGTTCATGGAATGGATCAGGTCCTTGGGGGCGCCATGGACGGCCTGGCAAGGAGAGCACTTCACCACGACGACGGCGCGGCCGCCGTTGAGTTCGCGCTTGTCGCGCTGTTGCTCTTCACGCTGCTGTTCGCGGTCATCCAGTTCGGCTACACGTTCTTCGAGTACGTTTCCGTTGCCCACGCGGCCCGTGAAGGTGTGCGGTGGGCTGCGCTCGGGGCCGACGCCGGAACCGTAGAGTCGCGTGCTCTTACGGCAGCGCCCGGCCTCGATCCCGCACGAGTCACCCTTTCCATCGACAATCCCGCGAGCGACTCCGTTCGCGTTCGGATCACATACGTCCGGACCCAGCTCGTGCCGGTCCCGGACGTGGTGCTGCCTGCTTCGATCAGCAGCGCGGCTGTTCAGAGACTGGAGTGAGAGCGATGTCCAGGCGGTGGTTCTCAGACGATTCGGGTGCTGTGGCGGTGACCTTCGCCATCGTCTTCCTCGTCATCGTGGCATTCGCTGCGTTGGCGGTCGATGTGGGGTTCTGGTACACGGCCAAGCGCCAACTGCAGTCGGCGGCTGACGCGGCAGCGCTCGCCGGATGCCGGGAGCTCTCGGAAGCCGCCGGGGCGGCTGAGATCCAGGCTGCGGTGAACACGTTGGCTGACTCCAACTTCACCACGCCGCTCGACGCGTCACCGGTCTCCCGCGTGGCGGAGACCGAGATCGGCAGCAACTACGTGAAGGTCACGTGCGAGACCGATGCGCCGGTGTTCCTCTCGCACATCATCCTCAACCGGGGGACTACGCTCATCCGGGCACAATCGGTGGCCAAGGTGGGATTCCTCGCGGGCGCCAAGTCACCGGTACCGTTCGGGCTCACGATCCTCCGCATCGGTGAGCTTACCGGGAGCATTGGTGGTGGCCCCTGGCTGGAGTTCTCCCAGGGGGCCGATGGCTACTGGGACAGGAGTTTCACCTCGGTCAACCCCGGTCCGCTTGATCTGCGTGCCACCAACGCTCAGGGCTTCACTGAGGAGTTCCCGGCCATCGTGACGGTGGGCACCCTCGACCCGGTCGGTCGGATCGTCGCCATGGATGTGGACAGCACCACGCTCACCGAGGGCGATCCCTCTGTGCGTGTCAGCGTGCGTCTGAGCGGGCCGCTCGAGCCGGGGGAGACCCTCAAGGCGCAGGCAGGCGCCGCGTCCGTGGACCTGGTCCTTCAACTCTCGGGCGCGTACGAGGCCAACGTCCCCGTAGCCTACCCGGCCAAGCTTCATCCCGCCGAGCACCAGGACCTCACGGTCCAGCTTGGCGGTAAGAAGGGCGAGACGGCGACCTGCACGCTGCTCTTGCGGCCATCGAGTTACATCTTCGAGGACGTGCAGGCCCATCCCGCGGCGGTGCGTCCGGGCGAGAGCGTCACGGTGAACGTGAAGACGCTCGATTTCCAGTATGGCGTCCAGTACGAACTCAAGGTCGAGGGCGGCGAGTCGATCACGCCGGGCAGCTTCGGCGCGCTTGCATTCGGCACGCTCGACCATTCCGAGTGCGGGTATCCAGACACAGAGCTCCCGCCGTTTGGCCCGGGTGCTGACGCCTACAATGAGTGCATCATCGGCGACATCGAGTTCGCGGTGCATATCAACGATATGGTCGACGTGGAGCCCGGCGACATGGCACAGCAGACGAGCAAAGGGATTGCCGATCGTCTGGCTGGCGTCGACATGCTCACCCTTGCCGAATGGGAAGCAGCAGATCGTCCGAACACGAAGCAGGTGTTCATCGTTCCCATCGTGGAGCGGATGCAGGACGTCCTGGGCCGTAAGCCGGTGCGCATCGTGGGTTTCGCGACCTTCCTGATCGAGGAGCCCTTGCCCAGCCATAAGGATCCCG
Organism: uncultured Coriobacteriaceae bacterium; assembly: GCA_964582445.1. Lineage (GTDB taxonomy): Bacteria > Actinomycetota > Coriobacteriia > Anaerosomatales > Anaerosomataceae > Anaerosoma. The sequence continues at coordinate 3,602 of CAZOSR010000015.1, forward strand.
TGGTGGGCAGGTTCGTAGAGTGGACGGCCCCCGGGTGGCTCGTGACAGACGACCCACCTGCCGGTGGGCTCGTGATCGAGGCGGTGCATCTGACGGCCGAGCATCTGGACTTCTAGACCACCAGCACTTCCAGACGGGGACTGACAGAACGGGGGGGGGGACGCGCTATGCGCACGAAAGCGATCATCATCGTGATCGCCCTGGCTCTTGCGGGCGTTGCCACGGTACTCGCCGTGAACTACATCAACAGCGCGCGGAGCGAGGTGGCTGCCAGCAGTGAGCCGATCGAAGTGCTCGTGGCACAGGAGGACATACCGCGCGGGATGTCCGCTGAGGAACTCGTGGCAGGCGAGATGATCGTGCTCGAAGAGGTGCCACAGCGCTACGTGGCGGCAGACGCGATCTCTAGTGCGCGCGTCATCGAGGGGCAAGTACTCAACACGCCACTCTCCAAAGGCGAGCAGGTCACTACGGCCCGCTTCTCGTTGCCGAGTGCTGCAGGACTTGCGTACTCGGTGCCGGGTGATCAGGTGGCGATCGCAATACCCGTGAACGAGGTGCGTGGCATCTCGGGCATGGTGCGGCCGGGGGATCGCGTGGCGGTCTTCGTGACTGTCGACAGCATCGAGGAGGCCGACGAGGGCGGCAGGGTCACACGTTTGCTGCTGCCCGAGGCCAAGGTGGTCGCGATGGGCACTGCGCTGACAGCCGAGACATCCACGGCGCAGGGTGATGGGGACGGAGGCGGGGTCCTCGGCTCATCGAACACGCAGACCGAGTCCCCGTCGGTCATGACGCTTGCGGTGTCACCCGCAGATGCAGAGAAGCTCATCTTCGGTGAGGAGGAGGGGAGCGTGTGGATCACGCTCCTGCCGGCCACAGCGGAGACGCCACCCACGGCGCCCGGTCGCTCACTCGCTAACCTCTTCGAGTAGGCGGTCGGTCATGAGATCCGTAATCGTATGCGATGCTGATCCCGAGTACGCCAGGGTCGTTACCAAGGCCCTGGTGCGCGTAGAGGATGTTGAGGTGGTGCACGTCCCCGGCCTTCCGGATGCGTGCAAGCGCATCAGAGAGAGTGCCCCCGATCTGCTTGTGGTGGGTCCGGACATGGCACTCGAAGACGCTCTCGTTTCGGTCCGCGAGATCAGGGACGAGGGTGGGCATACCGGCGTCGTACTCTGCCCTGCCGAGATAACCCAGCAGCTGCTGTACGCGGCGCTGCGCGCAGGGGTCGATGACGTGGTGCCAGCGGGAGCATCGTCTGCCGAGGTGGGGAGTGTTCTCGAAGAAGCGCTCCGCAGGGCCACGCGGCGCTCCGCCGGGGCGGACGAGGCCAGCGTGCCAGCACCCAGGGGGCATGTGGTCACCGTGCTGAGCATGAAAGGTGGTGTGGGCAAGACCGTCGTAGCGTCGAACGTGGCGGTGGCGCTCGCGGGTCTCGAGAAGTCGGTGGTGCTCGTAGATCTTGATCTGCAGTTCGGCGACGTGGGCATCATGCTCGGCCTCGAGCCGGTCCAGACGATCGTGGGCGCGGTGCAGAGCGGGGACCGTCTTGATGCAGAGATGCTGCGGGGATTTCTTGTGGAGCACCCATCCGGGCTGCGTGCGCTCCTTGCGCCTACGCTGCCGGAGGACGCCGAGATCGTGACCGCGAGCAGGATCGATCGCATCATCGGGCTGCTTGTGACGATGTTCGACTACGTCGTCATCGACACGCCGCCTTCACTCGATGAGGCAGTGTTGACTGCACTCGATCGGAGTGACCGGGTTGTGGTCGTGACGATGATGGATGTCGCTTCGGTCAAGAACAGCCGCGTCTCGCTGCAGAAGCTGCGGCAGCTCGGATACAACGGCTCGCTTGTGGACATCATGCTCAACCGCGCCGACAGCAAGGTGTTCCTCAAGGTCGAAGAGGTTGAGCAGGCGATAGGCATGCCGATCAAGTATCGGTTGCCGTCGGACCTGCAGATTCCACGATCCGTGAACAAGGGCGTGCCGGTCGTCATGGATGCGCCTCGGAGTCAGCCAGCGAAGGTTCTCCAGGACACTGCGAGGTCGATCGTTGCTGAGCGTGAGGAGGCGCAAGGCCATGTCGCTTAGGTCGAGATTGACCGCCGGAGGGGTGGAGCAGATCGACAACGGGCATTCGGCACCCTCTGATGCAACGGCATCGATTCGCGACGAGATCGAGAGGAACATCCATTACCTGCTCGTTGAGGAGCTGGGTTCGCGGATAGACTCCGCCACGGAACCGGATTCCGTGCTCAGGCAGCAGATCGAACGCAAGCTCGGCGAGTTGCTTGCCAGGGAGACTGCACCTCTGTCGGCTGCCGACCGCCGTGAGATCACCGGCAATGTGCTGGACAACATCCTCGGCTACGGACCCATACAGTCGCTGATCGATGATGCGAGTGTGACCGAGGTGATGGTCAACAACGCTGATAGCATCTACATCGAGCGCGGTGGCCGAATCTACGAGACGGAGCGTCGCTTTCTCGATCAGAGGCACCTGCTCCGTATCATCGACAAGATCGTGAGCCAGGTGGGCAGGCGCATCGATGAAGCATCGCCGATGGTGGATGCTCGCCTCCCCGATGGTTCGCGTGTGAACGCCATCATCGCGCCACTTGCGGTCAATGGTCCGATGCTCACCATTCGCAAGTTCTCCCGAGAGCCGTTCACGATCGATGACCTCATCGGATTCGGCACGGTGAGTGAGAGTCTCGCCCAGTTCCTGGAAGCGTGCGTGCGCGGCCGTCTCAACATCCTCATCAGCGGGGGAACCGGTACCGGCAAGACGACGCTCCTGAACGTGGTATCGCAGTACGTTCCCGGCGATGAGCGCATCATCACCGTGGAAGACGCGGCCGAACTTCAGCTGCACCAAGAGCACGTGCTCCGCCTGGAGTCACGCCCGCCCAACATCGAGGGCACCGGCCAGGTGACGATTCGCGACCTGGTCCGCAACACCCTGCGCATGCGTCCGGATCGAATCATCGTCGGCGAGGTGCGTGGCGGCGAGGCGCTCGACATGCTTCAGGCGATGAACACCGGCCACGACGGGTCCCTTTCCACCGTGCACGCGAACTCGCCGCGAGATGCTCTCTCCCGTATCGAGACCATGGTGCTGATGGCCGGTTTCGACCTGCCCATGCGCGCCATCCGCGAGCAGGCGGCATCGGCGTTCGACCTGCTCGTCCACCTCGCCCGGCTCCGCGATGGCAGCCGCCGCGTGGTAAAGGTCGCCGAGGTGGAGGGCATGGAGGGCGATACGATCGTGCTGCAGGACATCTTCTACTTCGACTACTCGATGGGCGTGGACGAGGCAGGCAGCCACCTCGGACATCTGAAATCGACAGGGCTGCGACCCAAGTTCACGAGGCGTCTGGAGGACATGGGTATCGCGCTTCCGGCGGGCCTGTTCGAGTACCAGGCCCCGGCGAGGCGGTAGCGATGCGACGTCGCATCCCGGCACTCATGCTCGCCGTCGTGCTCGTCGCGTCGGCAGGTGTCGCGTTCGCCCAGGACGAGAGCCTCGTGGTGCGAGATGCGAGCGTGGCCGAGTTCCCCCGCGTGCGGCTACAGGTCGACGTGCCGACAGGTGGCGGGAGTGCCTCGGCGGACTTCGTTATCCGTGAGAACGGTCATGAGGTCGAGGTCCTGTCAGCGAAATCGATCAAGGCCGAGCCGATGGACGTGTTCCTCGTGCTCGATACAAGCGGTTCGATGCGCGGAGCATCCTTGGAGGCTGCCAAGTCAGCGGCGCTTGCCTTCGAAGCCGAACTGCAGGCTGAATCGCGCGTGGCGGTCGTCGCATTCGCGGAGAGCGCGCGAGTCGTGGCCCCGCTCGGCAGCGGGGGAGGCGATGCGATCGCGGTAGCCGTAGGCGGGCTCGAGGCAGGTGGCGAGACCGCGCTCTATGACGCTCTGCGGCTTACGGCCGATGAAGCCACTCGGGTAGGGGTGGAGCGTCCGATCGCCGTCGTCCTGTCCGATGGTGGCGACACCGTGAGCAGGGCTAACCTCGATGAGACCGTGCGTGCACTGCGTCAGGCGGGCGTTCCTGTGCTTGTGGTGGCATTGCCGTCAGCGGAGGCCGACGCAGGAGTGCTGGAGACGATCGCTACGCAGACAGGCGGGCGCTTCGTGGGAGTGGCGCAGGTCGATGCTCTCGCGGCCGTGTACCAGGACCTCGCGCGCGGTCTGCAGAGCACATGGGACGTCGTCTACGTGAGCAGACGTCCATCTACCAAGGATATCGACGTTCTGGTGACCGCGACTGACGCCGGTAGCACCTTCAGCGGCTCGGTGATCGTGCCCAACCCGCTTTTCGACGCCTCTGCGGAGCGTGACGTACGAACGCTCGAGCCGGTGCCGCCCGCCGACGTGGTGACGCTCGCGGGCGCGGGTGGGCTGGTGTTCGTCTCCGTCTTCGCGTTCGTGGCCGGTGTGTTCCTGATTCTCGTGCGGCCCAAGAGCGCGCTCGACCGCATACGGTACTACGACCAGATGCAGACCGAGGCAGAGATCACGGGGGCGGGCGAGCAGTACTCAAGCCGCGTCACCTCGTCGCTGCTCGGTGCTGTGGATTACGTGGCCGGCAAACGCGGCATCAACCGGTTCGTCTACGAGCAGCTGGATCGCGCCGGGTGGCCGCTGCGCCCCACCGAGTACATCACGATGCATCTGGCGATCGTGGTGGTCGCGGGTACGCTGGTGATGTGGGCGAGCGGGAGCATGCTGGCAGGGCTCGTCGCTGTCGCACTCGCGGTGCTGGCGCCCTTGTTCATCGTGGACGCTCGCATCAGGAACCGCAGAAGCGCGTTCGAGGCGCAGCTGCCGGATGTTCTGAACCTGATCGCGGGCGCGCTGCGCGCAGGTTGGGGCCTACAGCAGTCGATCGACCTGGTGGTGGAGCAGATGGCTCCGCCGGTCTCCACCGAGTTCGCCCGCGCCCAGACGGAGGTACGGCTGGGTCGACCGGTGGAGGAGGCGCTCGAGACAGTGGCGCGCCGCACTCAGAGCGAGGACTTCTCGTGGGTGGTGACCGCTATCGGCATCCAGCGTGACGTCGGTGGGAACCTTGCCGAGGTGCTTGACGTGGTGGCTGCGACGATTCGCGACAGGGGTGCACTGAAGCGGCAGATCGCGGGGCTCACCGCTGAAGGACGTTTGTCGGCGTGGATACTCCTCGTGCTGCCGTTCGCCATCATACTCGTGCTCTCCGTCCTCAACCCGGTGTACTTGAGCGGACTCTTCACCACCGTCCCCGGTCTGGTGATGTTGGTGATCGGCTTGGTGTTGTTGGTCGTGGGTGCGGTCTGGCTGCGCAACATCGTGACGATCGAGGTGTGAGATGGAATACGCGTTCATCCCGCTACTGTTCGCCGCCACGGGTCTGCTGGTATGGTCCGTGCTCTCCACGTTCTTCTCGGATGAGCGGTCGGTGAGCAGGCGGCTGGCGGACCTCACCGCGTACGAGGCGGTCGAGGCGGGTGTTGCACACCCACAACTGCGTCCGTTCTCGCAGCGCATTCTGTCGCCCGGCTGGGCGCGGGTTCGCGAGAACATCGGCGCGGCCGCACCGAAGGGGGTGCGCGACCGCATTCGCCACCAGCTGCTGTTGGCGGGCGATCCCGGTGGAATGGATGTGGGACGGTTTCTCGGAATCAAGGCGCTTTCGGCCGTCTGTGTGACAGGGCTGGTGCTGGCTGTAGCAGTCGTCTCGCGGGCGTCCGCACTCACCTGGCTCGCCGCGATCATCGTATGCGTCGCTTCGTACTGGCTACCCGATGCGTGGCTCTCTTCGGCCGTGTCGAGGCGGCAGCGCCAGCTCCGGATCGAGCTGCCCGACATGCTCGATATGCTCACGATCAGTGTGGAGGCTGGCCTCGGCTTCGACCAGTCGATCGCGAAGATCGTCCGCATGTCGCACGGACCGCTCGCGCACGAGTTCGCGCGCATGCTGCAGGAGATCCAGGCAGGATCAAGCCGCGGTGACGCACTGAGGCGCGTCACCGCCCGGACGGACGTGCCTGAGCTCAACACGTTCGCTACCGCGGTCGTGCAGGCGGAACAGCTCGGCATACCGATTGCGAACGTTCTACGCGTGCAGTCCAAGGAGATGCGACTCACGCGCCGTCAGCGCGCGGAGGAGCAGGCCCAAAAGACGCCGGTGAAGATCGTGTTCCCGCTGGTGCTCTGCATCCTGCCGGCAACGCTCATCGTCATACTCGGTCCGGCCGTTGTGTCGATCATGCGGGCGCTGTTCTGAGGGCCGTGCTTGGCCAGCCCTGCTTTCACCCCTGGCCTTCGATGGTGGATACTGAGGCGGCCCCTGCAGTCGAGCACGATAGAGTGACCATGGACCGTTCGCGTATCGAAGAAGGTGTCCGACTCATCCTCGAAGGCATCGGCGAGGACACCTCGCGCGAGGGCCTCGTCGACACGCCCAGGCGCGTTGCGAGCATGTACGAGGAGATCTTCGCCGGTCTCGGGCAGGATGCGGCTGAACACTTCACGGTGACGTTCAACGAGGGTCACCAGGAGATGGTGCTCATCCGCGATATACCGCTGTACTCGGTCTGCGAGCATCACCTGGTTCCGTTCCTCGGCAGGGCGCATGTGGCGTACATACCGGGCAAGGACGGGCGCATCTGCGGACTCTCCAAGATCGCGCGTCTCGTCGACGTATACGCGAAGCGCCCGCAGGTGCAGGAGCGGCTGACCTCGCAGATCGCCGACACGCTGGTGGAGCAGCTCGAACCGCAGGGCGTTCTCGTGGTGATCGAGGCCGAGCACCTGTGCATGTCGATGCGTGGCGTGCGCAAGCCCGGTACCGTCACAACCACCTCGGCGGTGCGGGGCATCTTCGAGCGCAAGGCGGCAACGCGCGCCGAGGCCATGAGTCTCATCAAGGGTGTCTGAGATGTGTGCTGCCGGCGCGCAGGTCTGGCAGTGCGGGCGTTTCACACTCACGCTCTCGCGCCCGCTGGTCATGGGCATCTTGAACGTCACGCCGGACTCCTTCTCCGACGGCGGAAGGTACCGGGATGAGGCTGCAGCGATCGAGCATGGCCGTGAACTCGCCGCGCTCGGCGCGCACATCATCGATGTCGGCGGTGAGTCGACGCGCCCGGGCTCGGACGAGGTGAGCGCGGACGAGGAGATCGCTCGCGTGGTTCCCGTGATATCGGAGCTCGCACGGAGCGTGGAGGTGCCCATCTCGGCGGACACTCGCCACGCCCGGGTCGCCGAGGCGTGCGTGGACGCCGGCGCGAGCATCGTGAACGACGTTTCCGGTTTCCGCGATCCGGCCATGGTGGAGGTCGCCGCTTCATGCGATGCGGGACTGGTGGTGATGCACATGCGCGGCGAGCCGAAGAGCATGCAGGACGAGCCCGTGTACGCCGATGTGGTCGCCGAGGTGAGCGCCTATCTCGCCGCCCAGGCGCGGATGCTCGAGGGTGCGGGTGTGGCACCGGAGCGGATCGCGCTCGACCCAGGTATCGGCTTCGGCAAGGCTGCCGCGCACAACCTCGAGCTGCTGCGGCGCCTCGATGAGTTCGTTTCGCTCGGGTATCCACTCCTTGTGGGGGCGTCGCGCAAGCGCTTCATCGGCGAGATCACCGGTGTGAC
>CAZOSR010000015.1:11342-14587 GCA_964582445.1 uncultured Coriobacteriaceae bacterium
GCGGTGGAGTCAGAGCCGTGGGGCGTCACGGATCAGCCCCCGTTCGCTAACGCTGTCGCACGCATCGCCACGGCGCTTCCAGCAGACCGCCTGCTGGACTCGCTCAAGGACATCGAGGCCGCCCTCGGCCGCGAGAAGACCGAGCGCTACGGCCCGCGCGTAATCGACATCGACGTGCTGCTGTACGGCGACGAGGAGTGGGAGACGCCGGATCTGGTGGTGCCGCACCCCCGCGCGGCTGAGCGGCAGTTCGTTGTGGTGCCGCTGCTTGAGTTGGAACCGGACGTGCGCTGGCCTGATGGTGCGCCCATCACAGGCGAGCGCGCCACCGAGGGTCGCATCACGGGTGTGCTCGGGGTGATTCCCGGCTACGAGGACCGCACTCCCGTGGTCTCGAGCGGCGCATCGGAAACGCCGATCGAAGGTCCGTGGGAGGAGGTGGCCTCATCGCGCTTCAACGTCTCGGGGGGCCTCACCTATGCCACGGAGCTGCGCTTCGATGCGGCCGTCCTCGAGCAGGAGGGCATCCCGTACGCGTGGGACCCGCTTCCGCCAGCAGAGGAGTACAACCTCTACCTCATGCCGAGGACGTACCGGCTGCTTGTGCCGGCACCGATGGCCGAGCATGCGCGCGCTACGCTCGCGGCGGTCCGCTCGGCGAGCATCATCGAGCCGGACACCGGACAGCCGCACGACTGAGCGGACGTCGCCGCACGGCGCACTCCGCCGCGGGCCGCACACGCCCGTGACCTGCCTGAACTCCGCGTCGCTCGGTGTATACTCGTACTCCATCTCACGAGGCGGCCCGGACCCGGGAAGGGCCGGGACCGTGCGGGAAGGAGCGCTTCATGAGCAGTACGCCCTCCGACAAGCGTCCATCGCGTGTCACCACAACACGCCTGGCCGAGATGAAGGCCGCCGGCGAGCGCATCGTCATGATCACCGCGTACGATGCGCCTGGTGCGCGCCTCGCGGATGCCGCCGGTGTCGACTCCATCCTCGTCGGCGACTCGCTCGGCATGACGGTCCTCGGCTTCGACAGCACGCTGCCGGTGACGATGGACGACATGGTGCGGGCGACCGCTGCGGTCTCCCGGGGAGCTTCCCGCGCGCTCGTCGTGGCCGACCTCCCGTTCCTGAGCTACCAGGTGAGCGTGGAAGAGGCTGTCCGCAACGCCGGTCGCCTGCTTGCCGAGGGGGGTGCGCAGGCGGTCAAACTCGAGGGCGGTGTGGAAGTGGCCGACCTCGTCGGCATTCTCGTGGACGCCGGGATCCCGGTTGTCGGGCACGTCGGCCTGACACCGCAGTCCGTGAACGTGTTCGGGGGCTACAAGACGCAGGGCAAGAGCACCGGAGCCGCGCTCGACCTCGTTGAGGACTGCCGTTCGCTTGAAGCTGCCGGCGCGTGTGCGGTGGTGCTCGAACTGGTCCCGGCCGAGTTGGCCGAGCTCGTCTCGGAAGAGATCGCGATACCCACCATCGGCATCGGGGCGGGCGCCGGCTGCGACGGGCAGGTGCAGGTCTTTCACGACATCCTCGGCCTTGGTGACTTCACGCCGAAACACGCCCGGCGCTTCGCGGAGATCGGTTCGGCGATCACTGCCGCCATCGCCGCATACGCCGGAGAGGTTCGCGAAGGCGTTTTCCCTGCCGAGGCGCAGCTCTCGCATCTGGATGCTGACGTGCTGGCCGAATTGGAACGTATGCTGCCGCTCACGGAGGGCGATGACTAGGATGGAACGATTGGCGTCCAAGCAGGAGGTCCGTCAGGCTGTTGCCGAGGCGCGGCGCGAGGGCAAGCGGGTCGCACTCGTGCCGACCATGGGGGCGCTCCACGAGGGCCACCTCTCGCTTGTGCGGGCAGCGTCGGAGCGGGCCGACTACACGATCGTCTCGGTCTTCGTGAACCCGACGCAGTTCGGCGCAGGCGAGGACTTCGCTGCCTACCCGCGTGATCTGGATCGCGACGAGGACCTGCTCGAAGCCGAGGACGTGGACATCGTCTTTTCGCCGACCCCGGAGATCATGTACGCGCCGGATGCCCAGGTGACAGTGCACCCCGGCCCGCTCGGCGTCGTGCTTGAAGGCGTGACGCGCCCCACACACTTCACCGGTGTGTGCACCGTGGTGGCCAAGCTCCTCTCCATCGCGCTTCCGGATCTTGCGTTCTTCGGTGAGAAGGACTACCAGCAGCTCGCCGTGGTCCGACTCATGGCGCGCGACCTCGACCTCCCGGTCAAGATCGTGGGGTGCCCGATCATCCGCGAATGCGATGGCCTCGCGCTCTCGAGCCGAAACGTGTACCTCACAGCCGAGGAGCGGGCTGCTGCTCCCGTCCTGTACCGCGCGCTCAGGACGGCCGAGACCCTCGTGTTGGACGGGGAGCGCGACGCCCGGGTGGTGGCTGACGCGATGCGCGAGACGGTCGCTGCCGAGCCGCTGGCCGTGCTCGACTATGCCGAGGTCGTGGACTCGCGGACGCTCGAGCCGCTCACCGTGCTCGACCGCCCATCGCGCGGGCTCGTCGCCGCACGGGTAGGCTCCACCCGTCTGATAGACAACATCTCGCTGGAGGTGTGCTAGGTGCTGTCCGATCTCGTAACCCCTGCTGAGGTGCGCATCCTTGCGCGCGACCGCCACGCCGTCATCTTCGCGCACAACTACCAGCGCGCCGAGGTGCAGTCGGTGGCTGATGTGGTTGGCGACTCGCTCGAACTCGCTCGCCGCGCCTCGGCCGTCGGGGCCGAGGTCATCGTGCTTGCTGGCGTGCGCTTCATGGCCGAGACGGCCGCCATCCTTGCGCCCGGCAAGACGGTGCTGCTTCCGCGCGCCGATGCGGGATGTCCCATGGCCGACATGATCACCGCGGGGCAACTCGCGGCGTGGAAAGCGGAGAATCCCGGCGTACCGGTGGTGATGTACGTGAACTCATCGGCAGAGGTGAAGGCGGTCACCGATGTGTGCTGCACGTCCGCGAACGCTGTGGAGGTCGTGCGCTCGCTCGGCGCCCCGCGTGTGCTCTTCGGTCCCGACCGCAATCTGGGCAGATGGGTGGCCGCACAGTTGCCGGAGGTCGAGGTCACCGTATGGGACGGGTGCTGTCCGATCCACGACGAGGTCACGCTCGAGATGGTGCTTGCGGCGAAGGCCGCACACCCGGGCGCGCCGGTGATCGCACATCCCGAGTGCAGGCCCGAGGTGAGCGCAGAGGCCGACAAGGTGCTCTCGACGAGCCAGATGATCCG
>CAZOSR010000015.1:14687-17604 GCA_964582445.1 uncultured Coriobacteriaceae bacterium
GGCCCGAGGTGAGCGCAGAGGCCGACAAGGTGCTCTCGACGAGCCAGATGATCCGGTGGGCCGCGAAGGCTGGAGAGCCGGAGGTCATCGTGGTGACTGAGGGCGGGTTGCTCACCGGGCTTGCCGCTGCGGCGCCTGAGACGCGCTTCATCGGCCTCAGGCCGCCCATGATCTGCGAAGACATGAAGCGCACAACGCTCGCCGATGTGCGAGACGCGCTGCGCGACCTATCGGGTGCTGTGACGGTTCCCGCGGAGGTCGCCGATCCCGCACGCGCCTCGCTCGAGCGCATGACCGAGATCGGATGATGGCGGTGGCCGGCGCAGGGGTAGGCGGCGCAGTTCCGCAGGCGGGGGAGGCGGCGCGAGGCGCGATGAGCGCTGACGCCGCCGAGGGCCCCCGCCGAGGACTGTCTGAGCACGCCACGCCTGCGCCGGCCACCGCGATTCCCGGGTCCCTCGACGTCCGCTACCTGCTCGCGTTCGACACCGACAGTCTGCCGGTCGAGCATACGGGCGTGCTGGTCATAGGCTCGGGTATCGCTGGACTCACAGCGGCGTTGCATGCCGCGCAACTCGGTCCGGTCACACTCGTGACCAAGTCGGAGGTCACCGACGCCAACACCTGGTACGCCCAGGGGGGTATCGCCGGTGCGATCGGCGAGGCTGACTCGGTTGATCTGCACCTGGCCGATACGCTTGTCGTGGGGCAGGGTCTGTGCGATGCCGAGGTCGTGCGCGCGGTTGTGGGCGAGGCGGCAGACGCGTTGGGGGAGCTGCAGACGCTCGGCGTTCGGTTCGACCGCGCGGAGACCGGCGAGGTGGCGCTCGCGCGCGAGGGCGGTCACAGTCTGCCGCGCGTCCTGCACTCGGGGGACGCCACCGGCGCGGAAGTCCAGGACACGCTCTCGGCGGTGGTGCGCCGCACGCCCGGCATCAAGCTGGTCGAGGACACGTTCCTGGTGGATCTGCTGACAGAGGGCGGGCGGTGCGTCGGCGCACTCGTGATGGACCGCGGGAGCCATGCAACGATGGCGCTGACCGCGGATGCCGTGGTCCTCGCTACCGGTGGCTCGGGCCAGGCGTACCGCGTGACCACCAACCCGCTCGTGGCAACCGGCGACGGCGTCGCCGCAGCGTGGCGGGCGGGCGCGGAGATCACAGACATGGAGTTCGTGCAGTTCCACCCCACCGCGCTCGACAGCGACGCCACCGTGAAGTTCCTCATCACGGAGGCGCTGCGCGGTGAGGGCGCATATCTCCTCGACTGCGGGCACGAGCGCTTCATGCCTGCGCTGCATCCGCTTGCCGAGCTTGCGCCGCGAGACATCGTGAGCCGTGAGATCGAGAAGGTCATGCACCGGTGCGGGAGACCCAACGTGTGGTTGGACGCCCGGCACCTCGGCGCTGACTTCCTGGAGCACCGCTTCCCGACTATCTGGCAGGGCTGCCGCGAGGCAGGGTACGACCTCTCGCGCGACCTCGTGCCGGTGGCTCCGGCGGCGCACTACCTCGTAGGCGGGGTCCGCACCGACATCGACGGACGGTCATCGCTACCGGGTCTCTATGCGGCGGGCGAGTGTGCGGCCTCGGGTCTCCACGGCGCCAATCGGCTGGCCAGCAACTCGCTCCTGGAGGGGCTCGTTTTCTCCCGGCGGATCGTGAGGGCGCTCGAGCACGATCGCGTACGGCAACGTCCGGGCAGGATCCGGTCGGATGTGCGACCGCCGGTGGTCACCGCAGATGCTCGCTCGGTACGTGTCGCGCTCCAGATTCTGATGAGCGACCGTGTGGCCGTCACACGCTCTGCTGAGAGCCTGGAGGTCGCCGCAGGGAGACTCGCCGAGTTGGCCACATCGCTTGGTGGCGAACAGCCCTATGAGATCGAGACACGCAACCTGCTCGTGAACGCCGCTCTCATGGCCTCGGCAGCTATCGCCCGGGAGGAGAGCCGGGGCACGCATTTCCGGAGCGACCGTCCGCAACGCGATGACGAGCACTGGCGGGGACACACGGTTTGGAGGCGCGGTGCGGAACCCTGGTTCGAACCGCTCCGTGGCGCGGAGACGATTCCGTCGGCGGAGGAGGTGCTGTGATGCTGGAACATCCCCCTTCAGACGACCTGCTCGCACGGGCACTCGCCGAGGATCTTGGCGTCGATCCCGGGTTCTTCCTCGGGCAGCGCACCGCCGACCCCGGCATCCTCGATCGTGACGTCACCTCGTTCGCAACCGTTCCTGAAGACACGGAGTTCATCGGCAGGATCGTGGCGCGCGAGGGCGGAGTGATTTGTGGGCTTCCGCTCGTGGAGCACGCGTATCGACTGCTGACCGCTGCGGGCGGGGTCGGGAAGGTGTCATGTTTCCCACTTGTCGCGGAGGGCGCGGACATCGCACCTGGTGACGCGGTTCTCGAGATCGAGGGTCCGGGACGTGTGGTCCTGGCGGGCGAGCGCACCGTGCTCAACCTCCTGATGCTGCTCTCGGGCATCGCATCAGAGGCGCGCCGGTGGCAGCGGGCTGCCGGCAGTATGCTCACCGTCGTCGACACGCGCAAGACGCTACCCGGACTGCGCGCGCTCTCCAAGTACGCCGTTCGCGTGGGCGGTGCAGCCAATCACAGGGCGGGTCTCTGGGACATGGCACTGATCAAGGACAACCACATCGCGCACGCCGGAGGAGTGACCGCAGCCGTTGCGGCCTGCAGGAACCTCATGCCGGAGCTTGCCGTCGAGTGCGAGGCCGACACCGTGGAGCAAGCGGCGGAGGCGGCACGCGCAGGTGCCGACTACGTCCTGCTCGACAACATGGACGATGCCACGCTCGCCGTCGCCGTCGCAGCGGTGCGGGAGGCAGCAGGCGGGCGCAGGGTCCTTACCGAGGCCTCGGGCGGCATCACGTTCGACCGGCTGACCTCGC
>CAZOSR010000016.1:0-17292 GCA_964582445.1 uncultured Coriobacteriaceae bacterium
TGCGTGCGCAGCCTCCTCTTTTGTCAATGCGATAGGAAGAAAGATACAAGGGGCGCATCACCTCTTCGACCCGGCAGATACGCGCGTTATGGAGCAGCTCCTCCACGTTGACCCGTCCCCGTCGGGCGTAGAGGTCCAGCGCCTCGACTGCTACGTCGAGGCCGATCTTCCTCCGATACTTGAAGCAGTCGGCGAGCGTCTTTTCCGGGCCATAGACTCGCATACGGACGCCGTCGCCTTCGTGGGTCTGGATACCCTCGCGGAATGGTTCGGGGCTGAAGTAGAACACGCGAAGCGGCGGGTGGTCGAGGCGCGGCGGTTCGCTCCCGCGTCGCAGCGCAACGTGGACACTGTGAGGAATCTGCGACGTGAGTTCGTGGAACGCGAGCGCAGAGATGAGGCAGATCACGCCGTCGGGAACCTTGAGCGCCACGGTCGCGAGGTCCGGCCTGGCCAGCGGAGGCATGTCCGAGAGACGGTAGAGGCCGCGAGCAAGCTGTTCGAGCACCCCTTCGTCGCGCATCCGGTAGAGCGTGCGGGGATGGATGCCAGCGCGGAGCGCATCGCGCGTGCGCATGGTCCCGCCGTGCCGCCGGAATACCGTCCTCGCGGCGGAAATCGCATCCTGTGAACGTCTGGCCACGTCAACTCCCAGATAAGGATACCGACATAAACCAAATTGTGTAGGTAAATCTATCCAATCCGGCCACGTGGTGCAAGGATTCCAGCGCTCTAACCGACGACGCCCTCCGGAAATGACGAGAGCGGTTCTCACGTCCAGATAGTCCGATGTGCTAACCGCTCTCATTGCAGACTCGCCGGCGACGCCGGCCCGAAACATCACGCGACCGTCGCGCTCTGCTCCTCGACCCACTCGAAGAACGCCTGTTCGTCGATGAGCACCCGACGGCCAGCGTGTTTGACGACTTTGTCGAAGCCGTTGCTCTTCGCGTGGAACACCAGATGCCGCAGACCACCGAGCGGTGGCCAGGGATGGTACTCGTTCCACTTAGTCACCGGGATCAGTCGACGATCGCCTTCGGTGTCCTTGTTGGTAGGCTGCTGCTGCATGATGATCCTCCTTTCTACACACGTAGAACATCCACCATCACGTGGAATTGGTTCTAATTCTGAGGGCTCTTACTCCTCATTTCTTTCTACCCATCCCCCAGATACTCATTCACCAGCTTCAGCCCAAATCTCGGCCCGTCGGACCGAGACCCGAATGCGCCCAGCATGTTGCGCAGTCGTTCCATGATCGTTCTATCTTCGCACACAAACAGGACGCATTCGATTCCGCTTTTCAGCGCCTTCTTCCGGTACGACCGGCGAAGCCCCTTTCACGAACCCGAGATCGGTCACGCGAACACGGGCTACGTTCGTGAACCCAGCCTCACTGAGGCACTTTGCCGCGCAGTCCTTCTCGCAACCGTCGATCGCAAGGAGACGTGTTGCACCGCGTGTATTCACAAGGATTTCGTCGACTTGCCCGCCAATGCCGGCCAAGCAATACATCTTCCCCACGCCTTCTCGGGTCAGGCGCCTCGCAGCCTGATGACCAAGTTCCCCAACGTCGGAGGCTCCCGAGCAGGGGAAGATGAGCGTTGTCGTTCCACCGCAGCATCCCGTTTCTCTCAGATCTGACATGAATAGTCCTTTCAATGCAATTCACATGAGCACGTTCGTATCTGTCTACCAGACAATGATGGCGCGCCAGTTGAGAAGGCTCCGCAGACGCTCATCACAACCGAAAGCTGCGCGATTGCGGTTGGATCACATGGCCAGGCCGTAGGCGTGATTCACCTTTGCCAGCAGTTCGCCAAGTATCTCCAATGTTCGCTCGCTGTCCGAGCGCACAATGCATCCAGCTAAGTCATCAAGGGTAGTTGACACGTCTCGAACCGCCGCCTGGTACTGGGTGCACCGAGCGGCGTCACCCATCGTCGGACAGGGCGCAAGGACTACCCGGTCGCGCAGGTAAAGCAGATCCGGCATGATGTCTCGAAGGTGATCCGGCCCGCCGATCTGTCCGGCAGCGATGGCTACTCGAGTTCTCATTCGGAGGTGATAGATGCGGTCGAGGGCGTATGTGAGGCCATTCTCCTCGTGCATCGCCACGAAACGAGCGCATGCCCCACCGCACGCCGTCTTCGCTGCCTTCATAGGCTCATCCGCCCTGAGTAGGGCAATCATCTGCACCATGGATTCATCGATCGAATTCAGGCGAGAGGCGAAACTTCGGTCCTTTGCATAGGCGGGAGGAGGCGCGCTGGAGTATTCTGTCTGGATGCCTGCCCACTGACGCTTCATATCGCCGATCAGTCGAATCGCTTCTTCACGTTTGGCGGTGTCCGGTACCGCGGACGCAGCCAGCTGTTGTGCCAACCCGCACGCCCTTCGCATCAGACGACGGGCCTGGAGAACATCCGCATCGAACGAGACAAGACGATCCGCCGGTGAAACGGACGCACCCGGCGTCGCCTGGACGGCGCCACGCTCGATGGCGCCTGCCGATGACACGCCAATGACGAGAGCTAACGCGAAACTGATCTGTTGCATTACGATTCTCCTTTCAGTGCTTTTGGGCTGACACGGGTTCAGAGCCGCTATACCTACCGCCGGCCTCGGTGCCGTGCGATGTCTCTGGTGAATGGCGAGAGACGAGCAAATAGAGGCACGGGAGCAGGAACAACGCCACCAGTATCTCCATCAGCAAACCTCCGATAGCGGCAACCGCCATCGGCTGAAGCATATCACCCCCTTCCTCGATATTCAACGCGAGAGGAAGAAGGCCGAAGACCATGGGCACGGTGGTCATCGTGATGGGCCTGATACGAAGTGATGCCGCCCGTACGATCGCCTCCTCGACCGGCTGTATACCCTCACCGTGAAGCTGTTCGATGAATGTTATGAGCAGCACACCGTCATTCGCCATCGCCGCCATCACGAGGAGCGCGCCAATTACCACGGTGGCGCCGAGAGGTACCCCAGTGAGGTGCAGCAGCCCGATCAGGCCCGTCATGGCGAACACGATGCCGGTGAGGATGAGTCCGGGCAATCGCAGGCTGTTGAACTGCACCGTGAGAACTACGAAAGCGAAGAATGCGGCGAAGCCGAGCACCATGACGATCGTTGACTTCATCTCGGCCATCATCTGCGCCTGCCCGCCGTACGAAACCACGTAACCAGGCGGCATCTCCATCTCGGCCATCGCGCTCTGGAGCTCGGCCAGAGCTTGCCCTACGCTTACCCCCTGCGCATCCCCGCGGATGATTAGCTGCTTGACTTGATCTTCGCGGACGATTTCGACGGGCCCCACAGCCCGTTCAACCCTGGCAATATCCCGCACGCGAAGATCTCGTCCCGCCGAACCGATTTGCAGATTCTCGATATCAGCGCGCGAAGCGATACGTTGCTCTGGAACGATCACACGGACGTTGTAGTATTCGTCTTCGTCGCGGAATCGCGTGGCTACCGTACCGCCAATCAGCGTTCGAAGCGCCGTGGCGACATCAGTGTTCGACACTCCCAATTCCGCGGCGCGTACTCTGTCCACAGTGACAGCATACTCGGGTTTGGTCATGTCCATGGAGACATATACGTTCGTGAAATGCTGGAGGCGGTTCATTGCTTCGGCTGTCTGTCGTCCGATGTCAAACAGAGCTGCCAGGTCCGCGCCACGAATCTGCACTTCGATGTCGGCATCGCCGAGCTTCCTGATACCTTTCATTTTCGCCTGCATCGCCATGACCTTGCCGCCGGGAACCTGTACCTTCGCGAGAAGCGGGCGAAGCCTTTCGGCGATGTACGCCTGCGTGGACACAGAACGACGATCTCTCGATACGAGCTGAAGGTTGATCTCACCTTCGTTGGCGATCTCGTACGTGTAGAGTCCCCAGACTTTTCCGCCTGCCAAGGTGAACGCGCTCTCGATGAGATCATCCCTGGCGATGAGCCGCTCGACCCTACGCAGGACAGAGTCGGTCTCCGCGAGCGAGGCCCCGGTGGGCAGCTTCGCCTTCACGAGTATTCGTCCGTCATCCACGCCCGGGAGGAACTCGCTGCCAAGTTGCCCGATGACGATCGCGGCGCCGGCTGCCACTGCGACGAAGCAGAAAATGATGATCCAGCGCGCCTGAAGGGCCCGACGAAGGAGTTCGACGTACCCGTCAATAATCCGCGCGTATACCCGCTCGAACCGCGTCTTCCCGACGGCGCGATGCCGCCGAAAGACGAGGCCGGTCAGCATGGGCGTGAACGTCACCGCGACGAACAGACTGATGGCGACAATGCCGGCGACGACGAGAATGAGCTCGCGGAAGAGCAGGCTCGTCAGCCCCGGCACGATGAGAAACGGCACGAACAAGGCGAGAAACGTCAGGGTTGCGGCGACGATGGGGCTGCCGACCTCCCCCGTCGCTCCGACGACACCCGATTCTACGTCGAGCTCCGGACGCTCCTCCCTCCATCGGGTGATATTCTCAACGACGACGATCGTGTTGCTCAGCAGCACGCCGATAGAGATCACCAGACCACCGAGCGAGAAGATGTTCAGCGAGAAGCCCGCAAGCTTCATCAACCCGAAATTGAGGACCAGTGTCAGGGGAAGCGCGACCGCCATGACGAGCGCTTGGCGCCAGCTTCCGAGGAACAGGTACACGACCACCATGACGAGTATTGCCGCCTCGACGGCCGCATTGCGGACGCCGTTCAGCGCCGATACGACGTAGTCCGCCTGGTTCTCCACCATGCCGATCTGGATCACCGACGGGATGGCGTCTCGAAGCCCATCAATCCGGCGCATGACGCCGCGCGAGACCTCCACGGTGTTCGCGTCCGCCTGCTTCAACACACTGAGCTTCACGCAGGGGCGGCCGTCAAGACGGGTGATGACGCGGATTTCCTCGTGGCTATCCTCGACCTGAGCAATGTCGCGCAGGTACACGTTTGCTCCACGACTCGATGCAATGACGGTTGAAGCAATCTCGTCCGGAGTGGCGTACTCGCCCGAAAGACGGGCGATAAACTCGCGCCGCCCCTCAGTAACGCGCCCGGCCGCTTGTTCGATGTTCTCCTCGCGCAATCGGCGAATGACCGTCCCGAGCGACAAGCCATACTTCTCTATCGCCAACGGATCGACGAGCACGCGAATCTCGCGCTTCAGCCCGCCGACGATCTCCGTGCCGGCGACCCCGGCGACCGCAAGAAGCTGATCCTGGAACCAGTTCTCGGTCCACGTCCGCAGGCGCACGAGATCCCAGTCGGGAGAACTGATGGTGAGCTGAGCAACGGGCAACTGCGAGGGATCGGCCTTGATGATGATCGGTGGGTCGATGTCAGTAGGAAGCTGTCGTGCCACCCGCGCCATCGCTGCGAGAGCGTCCTGATAGGCGACGTCGATATCTACGTCGTAGCGGAAGTTCACCAGCAGGGTGTACATCCCCTCGATAGACGACGATTCCAGATAGTCGAGCCCGTCAGCTGTCGCCATCTGGCGTTCTATTGGGTCCGCGAGGTTTGTCTCGATGTCTTCGGGAGTTGCTCCGCGCCACCAGATATGGACCTTGATCATCGGGTAGGTGATGTTCGGCAGAAAGTCTACCGCCAGGCCCGTCAGCCCATAGAGGCCAAGCACAGCAAGTGCGAGCGCAATCGCCCCCGTTGCGACGCGCCGCCGGACTGCGAGGTCGGTGATTTTCATCGCCCCGCACTCCTTCCAGAGGTTTCTGGTGTTGCGCCGCCGCGCTGTGTCTGCACGCGGACCGCAGCCCCGTCACGGAGGCCCTCGTTCCCGGCAATAACCACCGAGTCGCCAACCGCGAGACCACTGAGAATCTGCACTCGCCCGCGGTCTTCAATGCCCAGCCTTAGGACTCTTCGTTGAGCGGCTCCGTTGACGAGCGCAAATGCCACTCGGTCACCGCCGGGAGTCACGGTGATCGCGTCGCTTGGCACGGCGGGACTCTCCTCCGTGGTGCCGAGTACGATGGAGACACGAGCGAACATGCCTGGCAGTAGCCGTACGGACTCGTCGAGAGATATCTCAGTGGTCAGCGTCCTCGTCTGGCGATTGAGTTCGCCGTAGAGGCGCTGGATCCGCCCCCCGAACATGCGACCCGGGTACGCGTCGAGAGTGACGACCACAGCCATTCCCCGCTCGACGGCACCGGCCCGACGTTCCGGGACGCTGCACCGAATGACGAGGCTTTCTGGATCGTACACGTCCGCCAGTGTCGCCCGAGGAGCTACATAGTCGCCCTCCGCGGCGTAGGTTCGGGAGACAACCCCCGTCCAGGGCGCCGTTACATCGAAGTCACGCAGTGATTCCCTTGCCCGAACGACCAAGGCTCGAGCCTGCTCGTAGCTCGCCCGGACGCGGTCAAGGTCCTCGCCCGGCAGCGCCCCTCGGTCGACAAGCCGCTGCGTTCGGCGCAGGTTCTCTTCCTCGCGCCGGAGAACCTCTTCGGCCGCGACGACAGACGCCTGCGCGGCACGGCTGCGCCCGATGCGGGCGACTACCCGACCGGCCGTGACGCGATCGCCTTCCCGCACGCGAAACTCGAGCACCGGCCCCTCGGCGGGGACCGCGAGGCGAGCGAATCGTGTCGGTTCGGCTGTCCCCGTAAGGTCCAACGCATTCGTCAGGGTTTCCAGCCGAACGACCTCGGCCTGTACAAGCGGGCGTGGCTTCGGTGGCGCCGAGGACTCCGGCGAACCGTCGCGGAACACCGCGACGGCGACGACCACAAGCACGAGAAACGCAGCCGCGCCGACAACAACGTAGCGTTTCATCTTGACCTTTCTGTCGCAAGATTGATTCGAGCCTGGCTCAGCCTGAAGTCGGCCAGGGCTCGAACGAACCCGGCCTCTGCGCTGAGAAGGGACGCTTGCGCGTCCAGAACGTCGAGGACCGTTCCTGTGCCGAGTGCATGCTTTTCCCGTTCGATGGTGAATGTCTCCTGGGCCAACGCGACCGAGCGCGTGAGCGCGCGAATCCGCTCACGCGCCGCACCGCAATCAAGAACCGCTCGTTCGACTTCGAGACGGACCCGCCGCCGCAGGTCCTCCAACGCAGCTCGCTCCACGTCCAGTCGGGCGTATTCAGCACGCTGGAGGTATGTTGTCTTGCGTCCATCGAATAGCGTGAAGTCCGCCATAAGCCCAATCGATCCAACATTGTCCAACGCCGCGTCATCGGGGCCGGGCGTCGCCCGGACACCATATGAGCCACGAAGCGAAAGGAATGGAAGCCGGTCGGAACCCGCACGTATGGCCCGCTGCTCCTGAGCCGTGACCTGAGCTTGCTGAGCACGGACATCGCTTCTCCCGGCGTACGCCGCGTCGAGCAGAGACGCCAGATCGCAACGTGCGGAATCCGGTGGCGTGAGGTCGCCGACGATCTCTATCTCTCCGCCGTCGAGACCCAGAAGGTTCGAGAGCTCGCGACGCTGCAGTGAAAGCGTGTTATTCTCGCGTACGTAACGCTCCTCAATGTCCGCCTGGCGGGCGTCGAGGCGCAGCACATCCACGCGCGCCGCCTTCTGCTCGGCGACGAGCAGAGAGAGGCGTTCACGATGCTCCGCGATCGCCCTTCGGGAGAACTCCACCGCGTCAACGAGTTGTTGTTGAGCGAGTATTCGAAAGAATAGGTCGGAAACCGAGAACGTCACCAGAGCACAGGTGCGGTCGTATTGAAACCTGCTTGCCTCGAACACCGCCTCGACGGCTGCCTCATCGGCGGCGATTCGCCCCCCGGTGTATACCGGCACCGAAACGACGATGTCTCCTGATGCGATTGCAGCGCTATAGACGCCGGGATCGTTCGGTTTGCGCGCGGGAACAAGTCGCTGGTCGTACAGGCTCTGCTGCGCACCAGCAAGGAGGCGCGCGGTCGGGAGACGTTGGGCGCTCGCAACTCCTTTCCGCAACTCCGCTGACCGGCGGGCATGGGCGGCGCCAAGGATGGCCGGGTTCCGCTCGCGCGCAAGGCTGATCGCTTCTTCAAGCGAGAGCGGCTCAGCCGCGCGCGTGGCCGCCGTCATCAGAAGCGCTAGGGCGAACCCAGCGAGAAACGCGGTAGTCAGTCTCGCCGGCGCGGAGGCGGCCTGCGCCCTTCGGATGTACTGTGATGTTGAGTTCACGTTGTATGACATAAATCTGACCATCCGTATGCTTGGTAGCGACACTACATCAGACCCCATGCCATCTTCAAAGCGATGGCCAGAAGGACGACACCGATGACCGCCTTGACCTGCCTCGACTTCAACCGGTCCGACATCAGCCGTGCGCCCAACATGGCTCCCGCTGCGGAGCCGAGTGCTGTGAAGCCTATCAGATCAGCTCTCATGCCGGCCATTGCGACGTGGCCGAGAAACCCGGAAAATGACGAGAAGATGACGACGAACGACGTGGTTGCTGACGCCTTCTTCGGGTTGATACCGAGGGCTACCAGTGCCGGCACGACTATATTACCGCCGCCGACGCCCAGTAGCCCTCCAACGAACCCCGCTACGCCGCCGATGCTCGTTCCGATCACGAGAAGCGCGCCTGCACCAGCCGAGACATCACGCTCTCTGGGGCGGTAGAACAGCATCATCAAACCCGCGAAGACGAGAAACGCCACGAACAGTGACAGAAGCATGTGACGATCCAGGCCCTGACTCACCCACGCCCCGAGCGGTGACAGCGCGCTGGCAACGATGAGGACCGGAACGGCGACCTTCCACACGACGAGACGGCGGCGGATGAACGTGACAGAGGCCACGGCCATCGCGATGGCATTGAGGAGCAACGCGACCGCCATCGCGGTGTGTACGTCGATACCGAGTGCGATGAATAGCGGGATGAGGATGAACGCCGCACCTACGCCCGCGATGGTTAGCAGCACTGTGAATGCGAACGTCACCGCCCCAGCAACGATCGACATCATCAATAGCCTCCGGCCCGGCATCCTCGACTACGCATCGAACAAGCGTGCCGGGAAACCGATCGTGGACACGCTCGCCCTGCACGGACCTGTCGTGCCTCGCAACGCATCTCATGCGTCATGATCATGTGCCGTCTGCCATTGACCAAGCAACGAAGTATCTCCGCATTCAGCAGTCTCCGGTTCCAGGGTGGAGTGTTCGATTCTCCAATTGTTCCTCAGGAACGTCCTTATCTCGGAGAACAGAGCGTCGATGGCCATACCGTCCATCGACTGGCCGAGATTGACGTGTGCGGTAAGCGCCCGGCGTCCCGGCGTGATCTCCCAGACGTGCAGATGGTGCATACTCGCCGGGGCGAATCGGTCGTTCACTGCGTTGACAAGTTCGTCGGCGCGTACTCCCTCCGGAGCACCTTCCAGAAGCACGGACAGCGTCTCCCGGACGATTGACCATGCGCCACGGAAGACGAGTATTCCGATAAGGAGCGCGGCGACGGAGTCGACATACGGTCCAACCGGCGTATGGGCTGCGAGCGCGGCGCATATCACCGCCAGGGAACCGAGAGCATCTTGCAGCATGTGCAGAAAGGCGCTGCGTACGTTTACGTCATCCTCTCCGTGAGTTCGCAATAGAAGGACCGAAGCGACGTTGGCGACGAACGCGAAAGCTCCCGCCCACAGCATGATATCCCGTCCGACAGGCGTCGGGTCGAGCAGGCGTACGATCGCCTCGCGCGCGATCAGCACAGTGATCGCGATCAAGATTGCCGCGTTCGCAAGGGCCGCCAAGACCTCCGCGCGTTTGAATCCATACGTATGACGGACCGTCGCCGGACGCTCCCCGACTCGACGTGCCCACAGCGCGAGAACAACCGCGAAAACGTCGCTCAGGTTGTGTATCGCATCAGACAGCAGTGAGAGGCTCCCCGCAAAGAACGCACCTACGAACTCCGCGGCTGTGATCCCGACGTTGAGAGCCGCGGTCGCCCAGAGTCGCCCGTCGGAAGTGCCCACCGTGGCCTCAACGGGACCGTGAGTATGGCTCATCGGATGGCTCTCTTTTCGTAGCCGGAGCACGGAATGCAGATGGGCGCTCCGTCACGTAGGCGCACATACCGCTCGAAGACGTACTCGCCGCACGCTGAGCAGCGGACCTTGTTGAACGACCCCTTCGGCGGCTGATACGTGTAATCCGGGCGTTCGGTGACTGCGAAAACGCTGTCGTCCGGCCGGTTAAGTGTCCAGTCGATGACCTCCTGAGTCACTGCGGCCGGTATCTCGGACGGTTCCGCACCTCGCTTCCGATACGCGAAGAACTCGAACTTTCCGAGCTCGTCGATGAAATCCGGCCGAATCGAGTAGCGCAACGCCGTGTTTCCTGGATGCCAGAAGGTCGCGGCGAGTTTACCCCAGAACGTCTTCTCGATGAGTGTCTTGCCGAAAGTAGCTCCGGTAGCGGCCTGAATGCCGTCCATCAGACACGTCATCGGATGACCTTCGCCGAGCTCGCAGATCACGTGAAGGGTATGGTCCGCTTCACGCGGAACGTCGAGGGCTTCGATCGCCAGGATGCCCATGCGGTATCCGATCGGCATGAACGGACACCGATGTCCGTGGAATTCGTACGCCCAGTCGGGGGGGATGAATCGCTTGGTCATGGTTGTCTCTTTCCCAATGAGATGCTTCCGCTCACTGGATATCGACGGCGGACACATCCAGAGAGTCCGTCGGTACCGCAGTGAGCTACTTTTCCGCCGACTCCGAATTGAGCCACGCGAGAGCCTCGGCGGCGGTGTCGTTGACCGTGGCCATCTTCATCAACCTCGCGACGAGAATTGCCTCGGTGATCTCCGCGTCAGTGGCGCCCGCCTTCTTCGCCAGCTTGGTCCACATGAGCGTGCAGGTCGACGATTGCAGAGATGCCGCCACACCGATACCGATGAGCAGCTTGTACTTTTGGGGCACCGCCTTCAGTGCGGGGTTGTCCATCGTCGCGGTCCGGTGTTCCATGTACGTCTTCGCGCCTTCGGGCGAGACTGCCTGAAGAATATCCATCGGGGTGGGAGCGTTCGAATTGTTCATGTTTGCCTCTCTTTGCGTTTGAGGTTTT
The DNA here is from genome assembly GCA_964582445.1 of uncultured Coriobacteriaceae bacterium. Taxonomy (GTDB): domain Bacteria; phylum Actinomycetota; class Coriobacteriia; order Anaerosomatales; family Anaerosomataceae; genus Anaerosoma. The sequence goes on from CAZOSR010000016.1 coordinate 11,037, forward strand.
CAAGCGCGGCCTTGGCACGCGAACGGCCAACGGCCTTCTGGTGCAGGTAGTGGAGCGATTCCGTCAGCGGCTCCAAACTGGCTCCGGGGAATCCGAGTACCGCATCGGTGTTCGCCAGATCAGTCGCCTCGCGACAGCCGTAGCAGCCGAGTGAGAAGTTCAGTCGCTGCTCGACGTGTGGAATGATAGTTGCATCAACGCACGTGGCCTGGAGGACTGCTGTGTCGCCCTGTCGTCGCCTCCCCCCGGCCAGATTGAGGTCCGCGAGCAGGAGCCACATGAGTTGTTCGGGCGGCGCCTCGATGACAACAACGTCCGGGAGCGCCGTTGCCTCTGCGAGCGGGCAAGCGGCAATAGCCTCCACGCTCCCCATGGGCAGGCGCGGCATCGCGTCGAACATTGCCTTGCCGGCGCTCGCATCCGACACGATGCCGAAACCGACAAGAGCTTTGCCGGAAGCGAGACCGCTCGGCAACGGCTTGAAGCCGAAAGCAGCCGCTGCGGCAGGGCACGTCAAGCCGTCAGGCTCCAGGAGGAGCGATTCGCCATGCCTCGCCCGCATAAGAACCTGGCAGTAGCGGTGTGCCGTAACTCTCTCGAACGTTTCGAGCGCGGGTTCCGCGGAATCGTTCCGCAGTAGAAACACTGCTACGGGCTCTGTTTCGAGTCCGAGAACGTGTCTGAGCCGCGTCTCGGCGAGTCCTGTCGTGCCGGACATCGTTCAGCCCCTGTTCGAGCCGAGTAGCTTCTTGATCTCGTCCGATGTCGCAACCTTGCCACTGATCTTGAGTTCGCCGTCGATTGCCAATGCCGGCGTCATCATCACGCCGAAGTTCACGATGTCGTCGATGTTCGTGATCTTCTCGATTTCGTAGTCGATGCCGAGTTCCTGCGCCGCGGCTTCCGCATTCCGCGTGAGCTTCACGCAATTCGGGCATCCGGTGCCGAGAATCTGAATCTTCATTGCATCCTCCGATGTGTCTAGAACCATGCCCCATAAACGAGGCCGCTTGCGGTTGCCATCACGACAACGAGTGTGGAATAGACGATTGTCTTCTGCGTTCCCATCACGCTGCGAATCACGAGCATATTCGGCAGCGAAAGCGCCGGTCGTGCCAACAGAAGCGCTAGCGCAGGGCCCTTACCCATGCCCGCGCCGATGAGTCCCTGGAGGATCGGCACTTCGGTGAGCGTCGCGAAGTACATGAATGCGCCGACCACCGATGCCAGCAGGTTCGATGTGATTGAGTTCCCGCCGACGGCCCAGCTGACCCATTCCGACGGGATGATCCCTTCGTGTCCGGGGCGACCGAGTAGAAATCCGGCCACAAGGACCCCCCCCGAAGAGCAGCGGCATGATCAGCTTGGTGTAACTCCAGGACTCGGCGAACCAGTCGCCCGCCTCGCCGGATTCGCGACTCGTGACGACCGACAGTCCGACTATTCCGGCTGAGAATGCGAGGAGTGGTAGATCGGGAAAGCTTACAGCAAGTGCCGCAACCACCGCACCAACGATTGCGGTTTTCCAGATCTCGACGTCGAACCAGCGTACGAGCAGGGCGCCGACCAGGAGCGCGAACGCCCCGGTCAGATACCATTTCACGGACCAGATCGCTGCGAAGAAGCCGCTCGACTCGCCTGGCTCGCCCCACGTCGCGAATATGAGCACGCCAACAAGTGTGGCAAACCAGCTCGCGGTCTGCCAAAGCGGTCGCCCGGAGTCGGATTCCGAGACAAGGGCCTGGGCCCGAACCTTCTCGGCTTCCTCCCGTCGGTAGATGAACGCCATCGCCGCACCGATCACGATGGCGAACGCGAACGCGCCGACAGCGCGCGCTATCCCAAGTTCGGCACCAAGTATTCGGGCGGTGAGTATCACTGCGAGTACGTTGATCGCGGGGCCCGAATAGAGGAACGCTGTCGCTGGTCCAAGTCCTGCGCCCATGCGATAGATACCCGCGAACAGGGGCAGCACGGTACACGAACAGACCGCCAGAATCGAGCCGGAAACAGACGCCACTCCGTAAGAGATGATCTTGTTCGCGCCGGCGCCCAGGTAGCGCATCACACTCCCGCTGCTGATGAACGTCGCGATGGCGCCGGCGATGTAGAACGCCGGTACGAGGCAAAGCAGCACGTGTTCCCGGGCGTACCACTTCGTGAGGTTGAACGCCTCTTGTACCGCGGTATCGAACCTGGGCACGCCGACGGGAAGCCAGAAGAACGCCACGAACACCGCGACGATGATGATGAGGGGCTTCCACTCAGCGCGCCACGAGACCGACGGGGTACCAACCTCGCAGGTACCGGCGGAGGGACCGGTTTCGGAGAGTGTAGACATACGAGTCTGTGCCTTCCGGAGTATCAGGGGTTATTTGGCCTAATCGCCAATGATGCGGCGGAACAAAGACCTGTACAATGCTCAGCCGATTAGTTCAAGCTTGCGCTCCAAATCTGTGCGCATAACTGATTCGGTACAGGTCATGAAGTTGAGCACGCAGGGCGTCCGAAGACGATAGTAGACCATGGTACCCCGCTTCTCGTCCTCGACGATTCCTGCGCCCCTGAGCAGCGCGAGGTGTTTGGAGACGGTCGAGGTATCCGCGCCGATCATGTCGGTCAGATCGCAGACACAATGCTCCTTCTCCGCGAGCGTATCGACGATGAACAGCCTCGTCGGATGAGCGAGCGCTTTTATGATACGCGCGCGGGCTTCGTAGAGGGCCTGTGTTCTCTTATCCATGATTCGCCTCCGTGGCTAATAGCTAATATGGTCAATTCGCCAAGGAGTGTCAAGACCCCTACCTCCGCTTCATCTTCGCGACGTGCTGTCAACCGGACCACTTCCTTTAACGGTCGCACACGACACCTCGATCGCCGCTCGGGAATACGACCGATAGCCTGCGACGCAACTCGTCGCGAGTGCGGCGGAATTCCCGGAGCCGATCCTCTGCGGATCCCTCAGCCGCGGCAGGATCTTCCAGCCCCCAGTGCAACCTGACAGCTCTTCCGAGAAAGACAGGACACTCTTCCTCCCCGCACAGAGTGATGACCGTGTCGATCCTGTCAGCGGGGACCTCGGACACTTGCTTCGAGCGCAACATCGAAGTATCGATGCCAAGCTCGCTGAGTACTGAAACCGCTTCTGGTCGCACATGCGTCGGTTTCGACCCGGCTGACCAGACTTCCACTCCGTCCGGTGCCATGGACCGGGCCAGACCTTCGGCGATCTGACTTCGTGCGGAATTCGCGACACACAACATCAGCAGGCCGCGAGGTTTCAGCTCGCGCAGCACCGCGGCCTCAACGATCCACTCCGGCGGCACACCCGCGCCGCCCTCGTAGGTGCGGCAGCACATGGCCCCCTGCGTGGTTGTGCGACCTTCGACGTCTTCTCCATTTACCCGAATGGACGGCGATCCGAGAAAGCCCAGCTCTGCTGCCTTCTTTTCATTGTCGACTTCTATCCGCTGTACCGACACGCCTTCAAAGCGCTCTGCGACGGCGTTTGCCAGGTCGAGCGCGGGGTTGGCATGAGGACATCCGTCAAAGACGAGCACTTCGATTCTCACCTCTTGGTTGATCACGATGTCGTCCTTTCCTCCGGCAACGTGCCTACCGTGGGCCCGGGACGATGATGGACATACCTACGAGGCACAAGCCTGAACCAATGAGATCCCACAAGTCGGGAGTCTGACGTTCGACGAGCCACAGCCAAAGAACAGCGGTGGCTACATACACGCCGCCATAGGCAGCGTAGGTCCGGCCCGCACCGGTCGGGTGGAGGGTCAACAGCCAAGCGAAAGCCGCGAGCGACACGGCAGCGGGAAAGAGGAGCCACACCGGTCCTTCCCGCCGCAGCCAAAGGTAGGGTAGGAAGCAGCCGACTATTTCGGCCAATGCGGTCAAGACGAACAAGCCTGACGTCCGGGCTAGCTCAAGGGCGTGTTGGATTGTCATTGGCCTACTGCCGTTCCCTCTCCGGCACAGGTCTGCACTGCTTGCAGCTTCGCCGGAGCACCTCGAAAGTATTTTCGCCCGAGCCACAGCGCCACATTGACCAGTCCGATCAGAACCGGCACCTCGACGAGGGGACCGATCACCGCGGCCAACGCAGCCCCATGGTCGATGCCGAACGTTGCCACCGCGACGGCGATAGCGAGTTCGAAGTTGTTCGAAGCCGCCGTGAAGGAAAGCGTTGTTGCCTGGCCGTAGTTCGCGCCAACCTTCTTCGACATGAAGAAGGAGATGAAAAACATCAGCACGAAGTAGATGAGCAGCGGAATGGCGATACGAACCACGTCAAGTGGCAGCTCCACGATCTTTTCGCCTTTGAGCGAGAACATCACGATGATGGTGAAAAGCAGCGCGACCAGCGTGATGGGGCTGATCTTCGGAATGAACCTGGTGTGGTACCAGTCCTTTCCCTTCAGCCCGATGAGGGAGAAGCGCGTGATAACCCCGGCGATGAATGGGATGCCCAAGTAGATGAAGACACTTTCGGCGATCTCCCCGATAGTGATGCTGACCGCCACGCCCTGGAGCCCGAACCAGGTCGGCACTACGGTGATGAATACGTATGCGTAGACCGAGTAGAGCAGCACCTGGAAGATGGAGTTGAAAGCGACCAGGCCCGCGCAGTACTCTGTGTCGCCCTTGGCAAGATCATTCCAGACGATGACCATCGCGATACAGCGCGCAAGACCGATCATAATCAACCCCACCATGTACTCGGGCTTGTCGTGGAGGAAAAGCACAGCCAACGCGAACATGAGGATCGGGCCGATGATCCAGTTCTGGACGAGCGAAAGCCCCAGGATCTTGGTGTTGCGGAATACCGGCCCCATCTCTTCGTAGCGAACCTTGGCCAACGGCGGGTACATCATCAGGATGAGCCCGATTGCTATGGGGATGTTGGTCGTCCCGACGTTGAACCTGTTGAGCATCGGAACGATGCCCGGGTAGATATAGCCCGCTCCGACGCCAAGCGCCATTGCGAGGAATATCCAGATCGTGAGATATCTATCGAGGAACGATAGCTTGCTGGCCGTACCGTGCTGTTCTCGTGTCACGCTTGTGCTCCCTTCCGATTCACTGTCGTCGTGCTTCTACTGACGCAGGCGCGCTCTGCGCGGTGCTTGCTCGCGCGCCCTTTTCGTAGTCGCTCCAGGAGCTCAGGTGACGTGTGCGATCGCAGGAGGGGCAGAAGCAGTCGCACTATGTCCGCTCCGGTGGACTCCTCCGCGTCCCAAATCCGGAAGTATGCCCATGTCCCTTCGCGACGGTCGTTGAGTAGCCCAGCGTCGACGAGCCGCCGGAGATGACGCGACGCCTTCGACTGCGTGATGCCCAAGACTTCTACGAAGTCGCAAACGCACAGCTCTTCCGCGGATAGCAGCAACAGGATCATCTGCAATCGCGTCTTGTCGGACAGGGCTTTGAACACGTTTTCCAGGTCTATCATCGGCACCTTCCATCAAGCGACTGAGAGAATATAACCGTATACCCGGTTATATGCAACAAGGGACGCTGGAGTCGCCATTCGGATACGCGCGGCTTAGCGCGGAGCATAGGACAGGTACATCACGTGATCAGTGTTGCCATGATTCGAAGCTCGTACGGAGACCCGGTCACCGGCCGAAGGCAAGGGCCAATCTACGCCATAGCTCATCGCCTGTCTTGCGAAACACGTTCACCTGATCGGGTGTCCCAATATCCGTGGCCCGATTGGGCAGCCCCTGCGCAGCAGGATAAGCGGAGCCAGTCAGGAGGCGGCGTTTCTCCCTCGCGAGCAAGTCCCGTCTTGTCGACAAGAGGACAGCCGGCCGAAGCGCGTTCGGTCCCAGGATACCATCGACTCGGGAACGGTAAATACGAAGGGGCGGGTCTCATCGGGTGGCTATCGCCAAGCCTTCGTCTGGCGCAAAGGGCGTATGCGCTGCGGGGTCTGAAGATTGCGGGGCCATTGACCGTGGACGCGCTTCTCCCGTTCCCTCGTTCGGATGACGATATTCCTCTCGTATCCGACGTTACAGCGGGAGAGTGCCCTACTGCGCAGAGAACCGAGACGCCGGCGCGGGTGGTTGCCAGTCCCGAACCAACCGCCCGCATGATTCGAACTGTGCCGCCAGTGTGCCACGAGCCATGTCCGCCTGAATCAACCCGGACACCCCATCAACACAACTCATTGATTTTATAGGTATGCCGAAGGTGGGAATCGAACCCACATGTCCTTGCGGACACCGGATTTTGAGTC
>CAZOSR010000017.1:0-17070 GCA_964582445.1 uncultured Coriobacteriaceae bacterium
GGGCTACTCCAACCGCGTGAAGGACCTCATCAAGATCGTCGGCTAGGCCGGCACCGGAGCGGGGCGTCCGCCACGAGCAGACGCCCCGCTTCTTGCTCTGCAGTCGTCCAGGTTACATTCGGGGAGGGCCGATGTTCGCCAAGAAGACCGTCAAGGACGTGGATGTCCGGGGCAAGCGGGTGCTCGTGCGGGTGGACTTCAACGTGCCCATCGCCGACGGCGAGGTCACCGATGACACGCGCATCCGCGCGGCGCTACCGACGATCCGCTACCTCGTCGACCACGGCGCACGCGTCGTACTCATGAGTCACCTTGGCCGGCCGAAGGGGGAACCGGACCCGCAGTTCACCCTCAAGCCGGCGCGGCGCACATTGCAGCGGTTGATCGGTCGCAACGTCGCGTTCTCGCCCGAGATCGTGGGCCCCGAAGCCCAGGAGGCCGTGGATCGGATGATCGACGGTGAGATCCTCATGCTGGAGAACGTGCGATTCCACCCGGGGGAGAAGGCCAACGATCCCGACTTCGCTCGCCAGATCGCCTCGCTCGGTGACATCTATGTCAACGATGCCTTCGGCGCGGCGCACCGCGCACACGCCTCCACGGCCGGGGTCGCGGCGTACCTCCCCGCGTACGCCGGCATGTTGCTGACGCGGGAGGTGGAGACTCTCACGAGGATCCTCACCGAGCCGGACCGTCCGTTCGTCGCGATTCTCGGTGGCAGCAAGGTGAGCGACAAGTTCGGCGTGATCGACAAGCTCATCGAGGTCTGCGACACGCTCCTCATAGGCGGAGGCATGGCATTCACGTTCCTGGTCGCGAAAGGGCTCGAGGTAGGCGATTCGATCGTAGAGGCGGATTGGATCGAGCCTGCTATGGCCATGCTTGAGAAGGCCAAGGCGACCGGAGCGGACCTGGTGCTTCCAACCGACTTCGTGATCGCCTCGGAGATCGCAGACGATGCTGAGACCCGGATCGTCGGTCGCGAGGAGATCCCCTCGGGCATGATGGGCCTCGATATCGGACCGAGCACAACGGAGCTCTACAAGGGAGACATCGCGAGCGCGAAGACCATCTTCTGGAACGGCCCGATGGGCGTGTTCGAGAAGAAGCCGTTCGAGACGGGAACACGCGAGATCGCGGTGGCTGTTGGCCGGAACAACCGGGCACAGTCGATCATCGGCGGCGGTGACTCGGTGGCTGCCCTGAAGAAGTTCGAGCTGGAGGATCGCGTCACGTTCGTCTCAACGGGCGGTGGCGCATCGATGAAGCTGCTCGAGGGCGCGGCGCTCCCCGGCGTCGACGCGCTCCTGGACAGGTAGGAGGCTCGCATGGACCGTCGCATGCTTGTTGCCGGCAATTGGAAGATGTACACCACCTCCGGCGAGGGGGCGGTGCTCGTGCAGGACATCGCCCCGCTCGTAGAGGAGTACTGGGACGACGTCGAGGTGGCTGTCTGTCCGCCGTTCACAGGTATCAAGGCCGTCTCCACGGTCATCGAACTCGACGGCCTGACGATGTCGCTCGGCGCACAGGATGTGCACTGGGAGGCCGAGGGCGCATTCACCGGCGCAATCGCTCCACGTATGCTCACAGAACTCCGTTGCGACTACGTGATCATCGGTCATTCCGAGCGGCGCGAGTACTTCGGCGAGACGAACGCGACCGTCAACAAGAAGGTGCGAGCCACCTTCGATGCTGGCATGACGCCCATCATGTGCTGCGGCGAGTCGCTTGAGGTTCGCGAGGGGCTCGGGACCGAGTCGTTCGTACGTACGCAGGTGGCCGAGGGTGCGGCGGGACTCTCACTCGAGGAAGCGGCGCGCCTGGTGATCGCCTACGAGCCCATCTGGGCCATCGGCACGGGCCGCACGCCCACGCCCGAGGCCGCAAATGACGTGTGCCGCTCCATCCGCGCCACCATCGGTGCGATGTACGGGCCGCCCGCGGCCATGGCGGTGCGCGTGCTCTACGGTGGCTCGGTCAAGCCCGAGAACGCCTCGATGTTCTTCAGCGAGCCGGACATCGACGGCGCGCTCGTGGGTGGCGCAGCGCTCAAGGCCGACTCCTTCGCGGACATCGTGAAGGCCGCCCGGTAGTGCGCCCTCAGCGGCCGGTCGCACTCATCATCATGGACGGGTTCGGCATGGCCGAGCCTGGTCCCGGCAATGCCATCTCGCAGGCAAGAACGCCCAACCTCGATCGCATCTTCGGCGCGCACCCGTGGACGACGCTCAAGGCGAGCGGTACGGCTGTGGGTCTGCCCGAGGGTCAAATGGGCAACTCCGAGGTGGGGCACCTCAACATGGGTGCCGGGCGTATCGTCTACCAGGAGCTCACCCGCATCGATCAGGCTATCGCGGACGGTTCGCTCAGCGAGAATGAGGTTCTGTGCGCGGCTATCGACGGCGCTGTGGCCGAAGGCCGCGCGGTCCACTTCATGGGTCTCGTATCTGACGGCGGCGTACACAGCCACGAGCAGCACCTGTACGCGCTCGTACGCATGGCTGCCGCGCGGGGAGCCACGCGTGTCTTCGTGCACGCGTTCCTCGACGGCAGGGATGTCCCGCCCTCGAGCGGACTCGGCTACGTGGAACGGCTGGAGACGGTGCTCGCCCAGATCGGGGTGGGACGTGTGGCGACGGTCGCTGGCCGCTACTACGCGATGGATCGCGACAATCGCTGGGACCGGGTCGAGCGGTCATGGCGTGCGCTGGCGCTTGGCGAGGGGGCGCGTGCCGAATCCGCCGCGGCCGCGATCGCCGCATCGTACGCAGCAGGTGTCACTGATGAGTTCGTGGAGCCGGCAGTGGTCTCGGAAAACGGTGTTCCTGTCGGTACCATCGCCGCCGGCGATGCCCTCGTCTTCTTCAACTTCCGGCCGGATCGCGCCCGGGAGATCACACGGGCGTTCACCGATCCCGCATTCTCGGGCTTCGAGCGTCCGGTGGTTCCGGATCTCCGCTTCGTGTGCCTCACCGAATACGACCCCACTATCCCGGCGCCAGTCGCGTTCCCCAAGGATCTTCCATGCTGCGTTCTTGCGGATGTTGTTGCCGCTGAGGGGTTGCGTCAGCTCCATATCGCCGAGACGGAGAAGTACGCGCACGTGACCTTCTTCTTCAACGGTGGCGCCGAAGCTCCGAAGACCGGTGAGGAGCGGATACTCATCCCCAGCCCCAAGGTCGCAACGTACGATCTACAGCCCGAGATGAGCGCGCCGGAAGTGACCGAGGTGCTCGTCCGCGCTATCGCGGAGGATCGCGCGGACCTGTACATCGTCAACTACGCCAACTGTGACATGGTCGGCCATACGGGCATACTGCCTGCTGCGGTAGCGGCAGTCGAGGCTGTGGACACGGGTGTGGGTGCTGTGGTGGACGCCATCCGTGCTCGCGACGGCTCGGTGCTCATCACTGCAGATCACGGCAACGCCGAGCAGATGCGTGATCCGCTGGATGGAGGTGCGTTCACTGCACACACACTGAGTCCGGTGCCGCTCATCGTCCTCGCAGAAGGTGTGCGCGCGGTTCGTGACGGCGGCGTCCTCTCGGATGTGGCTCCATGCGTGTGCGAGCTGCTCGGCATCCCGATTCCGCAGGAGTGGACGGCAGAGTCGCTGATCGAGTGGTTGTGAGCGTCCAACGCCGCTACTTGAGACACGCTCACCGCGCGGCTATACTGGCACGGTTCGTCCGCGCGTTCCGCTGCCGGTGGCAGCTTCAGTAAGGAGTCAAGGGTGGAAATCATCGCATACATCGTTCTTGCTATCCACGTAATATGCGGAATTGGCATGATCATATTCGTTCTGCTCCACTCAGGTAAGGGCACCGGCGTATCATCGCTCTTCGGGGCAGGCATGCCTGCTGCAGCGACCGGGACCGGCATGATCGAGAAGAACCTCGACCGCTTCACCATCGCTTTTGCCGCAGGTTACGGGCTTACCGCACTGATGCTCATGCTGCTCTATCGCCCGGGCGTCTAGCCCGCCATATCACCTGTTCTTAAGCGCGAGGGGCCGCCGATCCGGCCGTCCCTCGCGCTTCTCTTGCATTCTGTTGGAGGTGCCGGCGCTTGCACTTCGATGCAGACAGCGCCAAACTAACGAATTGGCAACCGATGGACATGCGGTCGGTACGGTGATGCTCACCGCGCCTGGAAACCGCCGGAGCCGCCGTAAGGAGGGATGTGCGAGGCGAGAGCAGCCAAGGCCGCAACGGATAGGACACGACGAACGTCCTGATTACTGGAGGGAGGCTCTACCTTGTCCGAGAGAATTCGCAAGGGTTTTTCGATTCTTCTCGCGCTCGCGCTTGTCGCATCGATGTTCTCGATCGCCGGCTGCGCGGCTGAAGAGGAGGAACCCACCGATGACGGTGGCGAGACTACCGAAGAGCCGGTAGCCGATGAGATCACGAAGGGTGGCACCTTCAACTTCTACATCAGCGAGCCCGCATTCATCGACCCGTACAACCTTCAGGAGTCTGAGGGCACGCAGGTCGGTCAGGCTGTTTTCGACAGCCTCGTAGCGTTCGATCCCATTACGTCTGAGCTCAAGCCTGCCGCCGCGGCGAGCTGGGAGCCCAATGAGGATGCTACGGTCTGGACGTTCAAGCTGGTTGAAGGCGCCAAGTTCCACGACGGCACTCCGGTGACCGCAGCGGACTTCAAGTACGCATGGGAGCGCATCTGCAACCCGGCGACTGAGTCGGAAATCTCGTATCACCTTGCTGTCGTGAAGGGTTACGACGAGATGCAGGATGGCACGGCCACCGAGCTTGAGGGTGTCAAGGCTGTCGATGACACCACGCTCGAGGTCACCCTCAACTACGGCTTCGCCGACTTCGAGTTCGTCGTCGGTCACCCGGCCCTCGCACCTGTGCCGAAGGCCGCTGTCGAGGCTGATCCCGCTGCGTTCAGCGACATGCCGATCGGCAATGGCCCCTTCAAGATGGCCGAGCCGTGGGCGCATGACCAGTACATCAAGGTCGTGAAGTTCGATGACTACTACGGCGACGAGCCGAACATCGACGGCATCGACTTCAAGATCCTTGCCGACCAGGACACCGCGTTCCTTGAGTTCGAGGCCGGTAACCTGGACTTCGTGCCGATCCCGTCTGGTCGTATTCAGACCACGGTCGACGCCTATGGCGAGAGCCCTGACGGATACACCGTCAACCCGGGCGAGCAGGTCAGCCTTGGTGCTGAGCAGGCCATCTACTACCTGCTCATCAACAACACCGACCCGGCTCTCCAGGATCCCAACGTCCGTGCCGCGCTGTCGCTGGCTATCGATCGCCAGGACATCTGCGACAAGGTCTTTGAGGGCACCCGTACGCCCGCCACGGGCATCGTCCCGCCGGGCATCGTGGGCCAGAGCGCGAACGCCTTCCCGTACGCCAAGTACGATGTCGAGGCCGCGAAGGCGAAGCTGGCCGAGGCTGGCTTCCCCGAGGGAGCTGGCTTCCCGACGATCTCGCTCGAGTACAACAGCGGTTCGGGTCACGAGGACATCCTGCAGCTGGTCCAGGAGGATCTGAAGGCCATCGGTGTCAACGGCGAGCTCGTTGGTTCCGAGTGGGCGCAGTACCTCGACAAGCTGGGTGCCAAGGACTACCAGATTGGTCGTCTGGGCTGGATTGCAGACTACCCGATCATGGACAACTTCCTGTACCCGCTCTTCAAGACCGGCAGCGGTGACAACTACTCGTTCTACAGCAACCCCGATGTGGATGCCATGCTGGACGAGGCGCGCACGACCGTCGACGATGACGCCCGTGTTGCCCTGTACCAGGATGCAGAGGCCATCATCGGTGAGGACGCAGTCGTCATCCCGATGTTCTACTACCGCCACACGCGTGTCGCGTCCGATCGCGTCAACGACGGTGTGTACAGCGCGAACGGTCTGTTCACCTTCGAGTCGTGCTGGCTGTCCGAGTAGTCGGAGCATGCTTTAGCACCGCACGCTAGCTGAAACGAGTGTGCCGGGGCACCCCCGGGTGCCCCGGCACACCGCATGTCATGACCTTGTAGCGTGGATGTGGAAGACGGGTCCAATGTTCAAGTACGTGGTACGACGCATCCTTCAGATGATCCCGGTCTTCCTCGGGGTCACACTGATGCTCTTCATCCTTCGGATCCCGGGTCTCCTCCCCGGCGATCCCATCCAGCTCATCGTCGGCGAGCGTCCGCTCACTCCGGCGTTGCGCGCCCAGATCGAGGAGAAGAACCACCTGAACGAGCCGATTCACGTGCAGTATGGCTACTACGTGAGCGGGCTGCTGCAGGGGGATCTCGGCGAGTCCTATCAGAAGGGCCGCGAAGTCACCGACATTCTTGGTGACAAGTTTCCGAATACCTTCCGGCTCGCGTTCGCCGCGATCCTCGTGGAGATCATCGTCGGCATTCTGGCCGGCATAATCTCGGCGGTGAAGCAGTACTCCTTCTGGGATGTGCTGGTCACCCTATCTACCTCGGTGCTCGTCGCCGTGCCGGTGTTCTGGCTCGGCATGCTGCTGCAGATGTTCTTCGGCATCAAGTTGAAGCAGTGGACGGGCGGCGCGGTGTTCCTCCCCATGTCAGGTATGGGTAGTCCTCCTGACCTGGCGCACCTCATTCTTCCGGCTATCACTCTGGCCTCGGTCTCGACCGCATACGTGGCGCGCATCATGCGCAGCCAGATGCTCGAGGCGATGGGTCAGGACTACATACGCACGGCGATGGCGAAGGGCCTCACTGAGCGCGCCGTGGTTTTCAAGCACGCCCTCAAGAACGCCCTCATCCCCGTTGTGACCTACATCGGCATCGACCTTGGTGCGCTGATGGGCGGCGCCATCCTGACGGAGAGCGTGTTCTCATGGCCCGGTGTCGGGCGCGAGATCTATCTGGCCGTACTTCAGCGCGATTGGCCCGTCGTCATGGGTGGCGTGGTGGTCGTCGTCGTCATCGTCATGGTCGTCAACCTTCTCGTGGACATCAGTTACGCGGCTCTCGATCCGCGCATCAGGTATGGAGGTGCGGCGGAATGAGCGATCTGAAGAAGAAGACCGGCGTGCCGTACGCCAAGGCAGGGGAGCCGGTCGATGCCGGAGGCCACCTGCTCAAGGATGATCAACCAGGCATGGCAGCGCTTCCGGGCGCAGGGGATCTTGGGTCAGAGCGCAAGACCCGTACTCTCGCGGGAGACGCATGGCTGCGTCTGCGCAGGAACAAGCTCGCGATCGCCGGTCTGGTCTGGATCGTGTTCATCACCATCATGACCATCTCCGCCGACCTGTGGGTGCCCCAGAACTTCGCAGAACCTACGTCGACGGAGTTCAAGAGCCTTGAATCACCTTCGGCCACGCATCCGTTCGGGACCGATCGCATCGGACGCGACGTGTTCTCGCGTGTCGTGTACGGCGCCCGCCCTTCGCTCTCCGTCGGTATCCTGGCGGTGAGCATCTCGGTCGCCCTCGGACTTATCATGGGTGCACTCTCGGGCTACTACGGGGGCGTTCTTGACTCGCTCATCATGCGGACAGCCGATGTGTTCTTCGCGTTCCCGTACATGCTGTTCACGATCGCGCTTCTCGCCGTTCTCGGTCCGGGACTCCGCAATGTGTTCATCGCCATCGGTATCCTGGGCTGGCCATCCATCGCGCGCGTGTTCCGCAGCTCCATCCTCTCCGTCAAAGAGACCGAGTACGTGGATGCCGCGCGCGCTATGGGCGCTTCGGACCTCCGCATCATGGCGCGCCATATCCTGCCCAATGCGATCGCACCGATCATCGTGTACGGCACGATGAGCATCGGTGGCGCCATCATCACCGAGGCGGCGCTGTCCTACCTCGGTATGGGTGTCCAGGCGCCGACGCCGTCGTGGGGAAGCATGCTGTCCGAGGCGAAGGCGCTCATGACCGCAGCGCCGTGGCTCACGATCTGGCCTGGTTTCGCCATTCTGACGACCGTGCTCGCGTTTGTGCTTATGGGTGATGGCATGCGCGATGCGCTTGACGTGAAGATGAAGGACTGAGACATGGCACTACTCGAAGTCACGAACCTCAAGACGCACTTCACCACGCGTGACGGCGTCGTGAAGGCCGTTGATGGTGTTTCCTTCAACGTCGAGGAGGGTCAGACTCTTGCGATCGTTGGAGAGTCCGGTTCCGGGAAGTCGGTAACCGCGCTCTCGCTGATGCGCCTGATCCCCGATCCCCCCGGCAAGATCATCGAGGGCACGGTCGTCCTTAAGGGGGACGATGTCCTTAAGATGGACGACGCCACGGTTCGGAGCATGCGCGGTGATCGCATCGCCATGATCTTCCAGGATCCGATGACATCGCTCAATCCGGTCTTCCGGGTCGGCTTCCAGATAGGCGAGGCGCTCCGTATCCACAAGGGCATGTCCCGCAAAGCGGCAGCCGCACGCGCTGTCGAGATGCTCGACCTGGTCGGCATCCCGAATCCTTCCGAGCGTGCGCGCGATTACCCCCATCAGTTCTCAGGTGGTATGCGACAGCGTGCGATGATCGCGATGGCGCTTGCATGCGATCCTGACATCCTGATCGCAGACGAACCCACCACTGCTCTGGATGTGACCATCCAGGCCCAGATCCTCGAACTGATGATCGAGCTCCAGCAGCGCAAGGGGACCGCCATCATCATGATCACGCACGATCTCGGCGTAGTGGCCGATATGGCCGATTACGTGATGGTCATGTATGCGGGCAAGCAGGTCGAGTACGGTACGGCTGATGACGTGTTCTACCAGCCGCGTCACCCGTACGCCTGGGGTCTCCTGGACAGTCTGCCGCGACACGATGTGGACAAGAAGGGCACGCTGGTCCCCATTGAGGGCCAGCCCCCCAGCCTCATCGACGTACCCAGCGGTTGTGCCTTCAACCCGCGCTGCCCCTACGCGCAGGACCGCTGCCGAACCGAGAGTCCGGTACTCAGGGAGATCACGCCAGGGCATCACGCAGCGTGCCACTTCGCGGGTGAGGACGGGTTCGTCCGCGGCCAGGCCGTGCCAGTGACCGGGGAGGTGGCGTGATGGGCGACCTGCTTCGTGTCGAGGGACTCATCAAGCACTTCCCGGTGGAGCAGGGGCTCATCGCCTCCAGGCTCAGCAAGAAGGTCCATGCGGTCGACGGTGTATCGTTCGCCGTGCGCAGCGGTGAAACGCTCGGTCTGGTGGGCGAATCCGGCTGCGGCAAATCCACCACGGGCCGTTGTCTTATCCGGCTGATCGAGCCCACGGCAGGCGCGATCGAGTTCGACGGTCAGGACGTCCGCGCTCTGAAGGGCAAGGGCCTGCAGGCGTTCCGTCGCGATGTGCAGTTCATCTTCCAGGACCCGTATGCGTCGCTCAATCCGCGCATGACAATTGGCGAGATCGTTACCGAGCCACTCTCGGTTCACCGGATCGGGACGATGCAGGAGCGCCGCACACGTGCCAAGGAGTTGCTGGATGTCGTCGGTCTGAACCCCGAACACATCAACCGCTATCCGCACGAGTTCTCCGGTGGCCAGCGTCAGCGTATCGGCATCGCTCGTTCGCTCGCGCTCAATCCAAGGCTGATCATCTGCGACGAGCCCGTCTCTGCGCTCGACGTCTCGATTCAGGCGCAGGTGATCAACCTGCTTGATGAGCTGCAGGACAAGCTCGGTCTCACGTACGTCTTCATCGCACACGACCTGTCGGTGGTCCGGCACATCTCAGACCGGGTTGCCGTGATGTACCTGGGGAAGATCGTCGAAACTGGCGGATGGCAGGGCCTGTATGACGAGCCGCACCATCCGTATACACAATCGCTGCTCTCGGCTGTGCCGGTGCCGGATCCTGACAAGCAGCGCGCCCGAAACCGCATCATTCTGGAGGGCGATGTACCCAGCCCGATCGATCCGCCCAGTGGCTGTCGCTTCCACACTCGCTGCCCCATCGCTCAGGACCGTTGCCGCGAGGAAGAGCCGGAGTTGCGTGAAGTGGGCCCGGATCACCAGGCCGCATGTCACTTCGCCAAGCCGTTCCCGATCCCCGAGAGTCTTGCGGTGACGAGTGCGAGTGCTCCCGCAGAAACGGTCTAGGCAGGTTCGGAACGTCTTGCTATACTCTCGTTCGCTGCCCTCAGGGTGGCGGCTCTGTCCGAGTGGCGGAATGGCAGACGCGCTAGGTTGAGGGCCTAGTGCCCGCAAGGGCGTGCGAGTTCAACTCTCGCCTCGGACACCAGAGATGACCAGGGCCTCTTCCCGGAGACGGGGGGAGGCCCTGTTGCGTACCGGTATCGACACGGATGTGTGCTGCAACGCGGTCTCGAAGGGGAACAATCCTGCTCAAAGGCCGCACGGCCGAAGGTGTCATGCGTTCGACTGTCATATGCGCAGGGCGGATGCATTCACTGACGGCGTGAGAGTGGGGGGAGGGCGGGGCGATGTCGCAAGACAGGGTGACAGAGGTGACCCGACAGTCATGGTTCAGTAGGCTCGGCAGTGCGGGCAAGGGAGTGGCCATAGGCATCCTGTTGTTCGCATTGGCATTCCCGCTGCTGTTCTGGAACGAGGGGCGCGCGGTCAAACAACACAAGGCACTCGACGAGGGAGCCGGTGCTGTCATCCCCGTATCAAGCGATATGGTCGACTCAGCCAATGAAGATCATCTGGTGCACATGACCGGTACGGTCACAACGGATGCTCAGCTTACAGATGCCGACTTCGGCATCTCGGTGACGGCGCTCAAGCTGCGACGCATGGTCGAGATGTACCAGTGGCAAGAGACAGCGAGTACGGAAACGAAGGACAAGATCGGAGGCGCGCAAGAGACGGTCACCACCTACACGTACGATAAGGGGTGGTCGGATCGTGCCATCGACTCCGGGGGATTCAAGGAGCCGACGGGCCATCAGAATCCCAACTCGATGCCGTACGGCGCGGCGGAGTACGAGGCGGATCCGGTGACACTCGGGGCATTCACTCTTTCAGAATCCCTGGTGGACAAAGTCGACTCGTACGAACCATTGCCCCTGGACGATGGGGCGATCCCATCGGCGCTCAAGGGCAAAGCCAGCGTGCAGGGTGACACCATCTACATCGGCGCGAATCCCGCAGTCCCGCAGGTCGGGGATGTGCGTGTCACGTTCGCCAGTGTGCCGCCTACGGTCGTCAGCGTGGTCGCACGTCAGGCAGGCGCGTCGCTTTCGGCGTACGAGACTGGCAACGGGCAGCGTCTCGAGCTCCTTGTCCAGGGAGAGCGCACGGCTGGAGAGATGTTCGAGGCGGCCGAGGAGGGCAATCGGGTGCTGACCTGGGTACTCCGGGTGGCAGGTTTCCTGGTGATGATGATCGGGCTGAATGTGGCGCTCAAGCCCTTCTCGGTTCTGGCAGACGTGTTCCCCGTCGTCGGCTCCATCGTTGAGAAGGGCACCGGCATCATTGCGGGGCTCATCTCTGCGGCTCTTTCACTGGTCACGATCGGCATCGCCTGGATCGTGTACCGTCCACTGGTAGCCGTGATCCTGCTGGCCGTGGTGGCTGCAATCGTGGTCGGCATCGTGCTGCTGGTGCGGTCTGGAAAGGCCACGGCGCCCGCGGCGTCGGCCGGAGCATGACAGTCAAGGAGACGTGCGTTTCGTACGGGGCACGGGGAATCCCGGTACGTGAGGCTACGGGCTGGGGCGTACGTGGTGTACCCTCTTTTTCAGGGGGTGACCATGCGCACGCAGCAGCGGCTTACAGAGGCATACGAGAAGGCATGCACCGTCCCATTCACGGATGAGTCCAGTTTCGTCTTCATCAGCGACTGTCACCGAGGCATCGGAAGCCTTGCCGATGAGTTCACGCGCAACGAGAACTCGTACGTCCATGCACTTGACCACTACTACGCCAACGGCTTCACCTATGTGGAGGTTGGCGATGGCGACGAGTTGTGGGAGCACCCGCATTTCAAGCACATCAAGGACGCGCATTACGACTCGTTCGACGCCCTGAAGCGATTCCATCAGGACGAGCGCTTCATCCTCATATGGGGCAACCACAACAACTTCCTGCGGAGGCCGTCGTACGTTGCCGAGAACCTGCACATCTACCGGGATGAGTACACGGGAACGACACACGATTTTCTGCCGGGTATCGAGCCGTGCGAGGCAATCGTGCTGCGACACGAACTGACCGGTCAGGAGATCGTGGTGCTTCATGGCCATCAGGGCGACTTCGCGAACGATCAGGCCTGGTGGCCCACCATGTTGGGCCTGTCCGGCGAAGAACGCGTACAAACGGCACAAGATCGAGCGCAACTACACGAAGTGGATACAGCGCCATCGCCGCTTGCTGATCTGTGGGCATACTCACCGTTTCAAGTATCCTCGCAATGGTGAACAGCCCTACTTCAACGCCGGATCATGCGTCTACCCCACCAAGCTGACAGCGATCGAGTTGACCGAGGGGACTATCGCGCTCGTACGCTGGAGGGTCGTGGCCGACGCCCGGGGCTCGTTGCGGGTTGCACGCGAGGTGCTCCGCGGCCCTGATCCCATCCTGGCATTCGATACGAGGTAGCGTCGATGATCCCATTCATCTCGATAGCCACAGGCACTGGAGCGCCTGCCCACTGCACACGGTGCGTGTCGGCGACCGAAACAGCGTACCGTCCGCTCCCCGACATCGTGGCCGCGCTTGAGGGCATACGCGGGGAAGACGGGGTGGCCCTGGTGGGTCCTGAACCGTTCTCGCATCCTGAGCTGCCATCGGTGATAGCAGCGTGTCGCGATGCCGGTTACAGGCGGATCGCCCTCGAGACCGACGGTGGGGCGCTCGCTCTGCACGGCAACGCGGCTGGTGTCCTGCACGCCGGGGTGCAGCATCTGTGGGTCCGCGTCCTGGGTGCCGATGATGCCGCGCACGACGAGCGTGTGGGGCGAGCCGGCAGGGGTTCTGCCGGGCGTGCCGGAGTCGCCGCCTACCGCGCTGCCGCCCTTGAGACCGGACGAGCGGTCGTGGTGACGGCTGTCGTGCCGGTGTGCCGCCATACGCTGCCCGAGCTTCCCTCTATCGTGGCGGCATGCGCCACGCGGGGGTTCGACGCCGTGCGCCTCGTGGGCGCGGGCCCGCTGCCCGGATCGGCGGGGGCGCTTGTGGCCGCCGCTTGCGACACCGGCATGGTGAACCGTCTGTGGGTGTGCACCGACGGCACGCTGCCGCTTCCAGCCACACACGTCCTTCACGGAGTGCCGGACGGTGCCGACCACGGAGGTGAACCCCGGTGACTGCACCTCTCAAGGTCGCGCTGCTTGCCCTCAACTCGCCGGGATATCAGTCACTTGCGCTGGGATACTTGCGCGCATACGCACAGGCTGACGAGCGCCTGAAAGGCCGTGTCGGCTTTCAGACGCTCGACCTCACTACTGACGATGACCCGTGGTGGGTTGCCTACCGGGTCATAGGCATGGAGCCCGATGTCCTCGCTGTCTCGGTGTTCTGCTGGAGCGCTCGAGCGATCTACGACATCTGTCGTATCGTGAGGCAAGCGTTGCCCCAGGTCCGTATCGTGCTGGGCGGGCCCGAGGTCGGTCCGATCGCGGCTGCTGTCCTCACGGCACACCCCGAGGTGGACGCGGTCGTCCGCGGTGAGGGTGAGGCTGCCTTTGCGGATGTGCTCGATCTCGCGCGTCGCGAGAAGCCGCTCTCTCGCGCCGACGGCGTGACCGCCAGGGATGCCTCGGGCGACCCCCTTGCGGCTCCAGACCGCCCGCTGATCGCTGACCTCGACTGCATCCCGTCCCCGTATCTCACCGGAGTTCTTGAGCCGTGCGAGGGCAGCGCGTACGTTGAGACGTTCCGCGGGTGTCCTCACGAGTGCGCATACTGTTTCGAGGGCAAGGGCTACGGTCGCATCCGTTCGTTCGGACGTGAGCGCGTGGAGGCGGAGATCGCCCATCTTGTGGTGGAACGGGGTGTGCGCCAGTTCTCGTTCGTCGACTCCGTCTTCAACCTCACTGCCGAACGGCTGGACTGGCTGACCGGTGTCCTGTCGTCCTATGCGGCCCGTGGGCTTACGCTGCATACGGTGGAGGTCGACATCGAGCGTATCGATGACACTGCCGCCGCATCGCTGCGCTCTGCCGGCGTGATCTCGGTGGAAACCGGCCCGCAGAGTGTCGGTGAGAGCGCACTGACCGCCTGTCGCCGCAGGTTCGATCCGGAGCGCTTCGCTGCTGGTGTCGCAGCACTCAAGCGCAACGGGATCACCGTTGAGACCGACCTCATCGCGGGCCTTCCAGGTGATGGCGTCGATGAGTTCCTGAACGGCCTCCAGTACTGTCTTGCACTCGATCCAGGCAAGATCCAGACCTCAACGCTGCACGTTCTCCCGGGGACCGGTCTTTGGGCCGAGGCGGGTGAGTTGGGTCTCCGGTATGACCCCGAACCACCCCACGAGATCGTCGCAACGCGTGACATCGGGTTCGCCGATCTGCGACGCCTCGAGGCCCGCTCAGTCTACGTTTCTCGTCTGTATGCGGCTCGTATCGAAGGAGCGTGACATGCCGGAGGTCTCCAGGCGCGCCGAGTCCATCCGTCCGTTCATCGTCATGGACGTGGTTGCACGGGCGCGTGAGCTTGAAGCCGAGGGACGGGACATCGTACACCTTGAGATAGGTGATCCCGACTTCGGCACACCGGAAGTGATCGTCAAGGCGGCAGAGGCGGCGATGGACGCGGGGGAGACGGGCTATACGCCCTCCCTTGGCCTGCCCGACTTGAGGGACGCGGTGGCATACCGGGCGCACGCCGACTACGGTGTCACCGTCGATCCCGGCTCGGTCATCGTCACACAGGGGACATCACCTGCGATGCTGCTCCTCTTCGGCTCGTTGCTGGACCCCGGTGACGAGGTGATCATGCCTGATCCATGCTATCCGGCGTATCCGAACTACGTGAACTTCCTCGGCGGAACACCGGTTCCCGTACCCGTACGCGCCGAGGACGGGTTCCGCTACCGCATCGATGAGGTTGAGCGGGCGATCACCCCGCGAACGAAGGCGATCATGGTGAATTCGCCCTCGAATCCCACGGGAGGTGTGCTCGGGCCGAACGATCTAGAACACCTGGCACGACTGGCCGAGCAGCACGGTATCTGGCTTGCCAGCGACGAGATATACCACGGATTGCAGTTCGAGGGACGCTCTCACAGCGTGCTGGAGTTCACGGACCGCGCGTTCATTCTCAATGGTTTCTCAAAGGCCTATGCGATGACAGGCTGGCGTCTCGGCTACATGATCGCGCCTCCGCAGTTCGTGCGCCCGGCCGAGAAGATCCAGCAGAACTTCTTCCTGTGTGCGAGCAACTTCGTGCAGGTGGCAGGTACGGCCGCGCTTCTGCGTGCGCAGGACGACGTTGCACGGATGCGTGCCGTCTATGACGAGCGCAGGCGGTACCTTGTCCCGGCGCTGCGCTCCACGGGTCTGCGCGTCGCCACCGAGCCGCTTGGCGCGTTCTACGTGTTCGCTGATGCGCGCCACTGGGGCGCCGATTCCGTCCGGCTCTCCTCGCGGCTGCTCGAAGAGGCCGGTGTTGCGATCGCCCCGGGTAGGGATTTCGGGCCGGGCGGCGAAGGATTCCTGAGGTTCAGCTACGCGACCTCCATGGAGCGGCTGCAGGAAGGGATCGCTAGGCTGCAGGAGTGGACGGCATCGGCGTGACCGCAGGTCGTCAGTGGAATGCCGGATAGCCGGTTCTGGCTGCCGTCCACCGATGAGAACTGCAGCGAGTCTCATGTCCTGCCGATGAACAGGATATGAGACGGTACGGTGCTTGCTTCATGGCGGAAGCACCGATTCGCGAGGGATCAGGGGACAGTGTGAGCACAGAGGTCTGGAGCAAGGCCGATCTTCACATCCACTCCACGCACAGCGATGGCATCGCCACCATCCCCGAGATTCTGGAGTACGTGGCCGGCCACACCGACCTCAAGGTGATCGCGATCACCGATCACAACACCATCGAGGGGGCGTTGTTCGCCAGGGAGATCCAGGACGTCTACGGCATCGAGGTCGTGGTGGGAGAGGAGATGTCGACCACCGAGGGCCATGTGCTCGGCTTGTTCCTCACGGAGGAGATTCCTGCCGGCCTGACGCCGACGGAGACGGTGCAGCGGATCACCGAGCAGGGGGGGATCGCGATCATCCCGCATCCGTTCTCCGCCAGAGGCGTGTTCGGGCCGTTCGGCCGGAGCAAACTCGCTGACGCTGCACGCGATCTCGCTTTCCACGCACTCGAGGTGTACAACTCGGTTCCGTACCTCATTTGGGCGAACCGTGTTGCCGCGAAGATGTTCACCGGCGGCCTCGGTGTGGCAGCTGTGGGCGGCTCAGACGCGCACATGCTTCGAGGCGTGGGCAAGGGCTACACGGTATTCCGCGGGACGACCGCTGATGACCTGAGGGCCAGCATCGAGGCGCTGGAGACCCACGCAGAAGCGGATCGAGGTGGACTCGCACTTGCGCTGCGCTACGTGAGGTGCATCCCCAAGATCAGACGTCGCCAGGCCTTCAATCAGGAGCGCTGCAAGATCTCGCGCCGGAGCATGGTCTCAGAGCGCGCCTGAGCCCTCCCGAGCATCCTTGCCGAGGGCTGCTGCTGCGACTTGACGCACGGCTTCGGCCATCGCTTCGTCATCACCCCACGCTCCGAGGGTCACTACGGCCACCGAAGCTGGTACGCGTGCGTAGTTCGTGGCGCGCTCCAGGTCGAGCAGGGTGTCAAGTGTGGGCAGCACAGTGGTGGCGGGTACGCAGATTATGCGCTGGCAACCCAGAACCGCCAGGTGGCGCACGGTCTCAGTGACGTCGGGGGTCTGCCAATCGAGCCACGCGACTCGTATGTGATCGGGCTTGAGGCCGGATTCCGCTAGCCGCATCCGCACGCGCTGAATGAAGTAGTTCTCGGTTTCGCCAGAGCCCGAGTAGCGCCGCACCCACAGGTCGGGCGCGCCGGGGCAGACGAGGGCGACGCCGATGCCGGATCGCGGTGTACCTCCCTCACACGCCAGCACGCGTTCGCAGAGACGGTCTACGAGTCCCGAGTCATGCCATATCGAGGGCG
>CAZOSR010000018.1:0-3163 GCA_964582445.1 uncultured Coriobacteriaceae bacterium
GCCAGGTGATCTACGCCGAGCGCAACCAGATCCTCGACGGCAAGGACATCCGCGCGCGCGTGGAGGAGATGATCGAGGAGACGGTAACCGCCGTCGTTGCCG
Organism: uncultured Coriobacteriaceae bacterium; assembly: GCA_964582445.1. GTDB lineage: Bacteria > Actinomycetota > Coriobacteriia > Anaerosomatales > Anaerosomataceae > Anaerosoma. The sequence goes on from CAZOSR010000018.1 coordinate 103, forward strand.
AGACCTGCCCCGAGAAGAGCTACTCCGAGGAGTGGGACTGGGACGGTCTAGCCGAGCAACTGCACGAGATCACCGGTTTCTCGCTGATCGACGCCGAGGCCAAGGGGATGGAGAACCCCTTCGAGCTCGCCAACGTGCTCTCCGCCAAGGTTCTCGCGCTCTACGAGGCCAAGGAAGCTGCCTTCGGCGAGCAGCAGGTCCGCGCGCTCGAGCGCTACGTGATGCTGCGCGTGATCGACGCCCGCTGGATGAACCACCTGCTCGAGATGGACTACCTGCGCGACGGCATCGGCCTGCGCGCCATCGGTCAGCGCGACCCGCTGGTGGAGTACAAGAACGAGGCGTATGACGCATTCAAGTTCCTGGTGGGCGAGATCGGCCGTGACTTCCTGCGAACGATCATGCACATCCAGGTGGCCGTCGAGCAGGCACCAGCGGCGCCCGAGGTCAGTCGCGTCACGTACTCGGCACCCACGGAGTCCACCATCTTCGGCGGCGCGCGCCAGCAGGCGGCGGCAGGCATGCAGGCTGCATCGGCGGCGGTCGGCGGCGGTGCCAGCGAGCAGATGGCGCAGGCGGCTGCGGCCAACGCCCGCAAGCCCGCCACGCCCGGTGCTGCCACCGTGGTGAAGGACAAGAGCGACCCGTACGCCAACGTGGGCCGCAACGAGCCCTGCCCCTGCGGCAGTGGCAAGAAGTTCAAGCACTGCCACGGCGCGAACGCGTAGGGGCGCGCGGGGGCGCTCGGAGTGGGCGGAGTCGTCTGCTGACGCGCCCACTCGGGTAGACACTTCCTGGTAGTTTGCGGCGGCATTCGATACAGGGGGGAGTCTGCGATGAAGCGCTGGCGTCTGGCGGGTCGCACGGCTTGTACGCGTCTAACGCGGTTTGCACTCGTGATGATGATGGCGGCGGTGATGATTCCCGCAGCCTCTCCGCCTGCGATCGCGGTTTCGGCCACACCGGTCACGTACTGGGTGGACAGCGCCAGTGGCACGGATCTGGCGGGCCGCGGATCCGAAGCAGAGCCGTTCCGGACGATCACGTTCGCTGTGTCGCAGTCCACGTCGTTCGACACCATCATGGTGAAGCCTGGCATCTACGATGACTCCACAGGTGAGGTCTTTCCGATACAGGTGCTCGGGCAGTCGCTCGTTGGTGCGTCCGGCTCATCGGTGACGGTCATCGATGGAGACAACACGAAGCAGCTGCTCAACATCCAGGGATGGGCAAGCAGCGACAAGCTGGAGGGCTTCACGATTCGGGATGGCGGCACGTTCGCGGGCATGTCGGCGGTGAGTATTGGGGGCATGGCTGCCACACCGGCTTCGCTTGAACCCATGATCACCGGTTGCAGCTTCTTCAACTGCAACGGAACCCAGGGAGGAGCCATCAGCTTCGGCCTGCCTGCAGGAACCAATCTCATCGTGGAAGACAGCGTGTTCGAGAACAACGCGGGCGTCCAAGGTGGTGCTCTTGGCGGCAGCGTGTATGGAACGCTGCTGGTCAGGCAGAACACGTTCAATAGCAACGCCGGGACCTATGGCGGCGTACTGTACTTCTACGAGGCCACAGGTGGCACGGTCACGATCGAGGGCAACTTCTTCTCCGCGAACACCGCGAATCTGGTCGGTGGCGCTATCTACGCGGATGGCGATTACGGAACCCTCGCAGTGGTTCGCGGCAATGACTTTCTCAGCAACACAGCACTGCATGGCGGTGTGGGGTATCTCGCCAACCTGACCCTTGTTTTCGAGCGCAACCAGGTGATCGGCAGTACCGCCTCTGGTCAGGGCGGCTTCTGCTATCTAGAGAACGCCGATGTGACGGCGCTGAGCAACTACATCACTGCAAGCCAGAGCTCGCAGAACGGCGCGGTGTGGACGGTCGATCCCTTCTCATCGCTGATCGAGAACGGAGACACGGTCTTCGGGCAGATGTCCGGATCGGCTGCCCTCCACACGCAGTCCGGTTCGACGGTCATCGTCACCAACTGCATCTACTGGAACCCCAATCTGGGGAGCGAGATCTACCTGTATCGCGATCCCCCCACGGCTCCCCCGACAATCAACGTGAGCTTCACGTGCTCGCGTGACAGTGGCGCCGTCCTGTCGGCAAACGGCTGCACTGTGGGTGTCGGCATGTTGTACACAGCACCCACGTGGGACACGTTCGGCGTGCCGCGCCTCGACCCGGATTCGGACTGCATCGATGCGGGGAATCCGTCCAGCTATCCCGCGGACGACATCTATGGAACGACACGTCCGCAGGACGGTGATGCCAATGGCACGGCTACCTGCGACATCGGCTGCTATGAGTACCGGCCACCGAACGTAGCGCCGGTAGCCGTAGGGGAATCGTACTCCACAAACGAGGACACGCCGCTTGTGGTGGAGGCCGCATCCGGGGTGCTGAACAACGACACTGACGCCGACGATGATGCGCTCACCGCGATCAAGGTGACCAACCCCGCGCATGGCACGCTTTCGCTCGATGCAGACGGCTCGTTCACCTACACGCCCGCTGCGGACTACAGCGGTGCCGACTCGTTCACCTACAAGGCGAATGACGCGCTCCTGGATTCGAACGTGGCGACCGTTGACATCACCGTCACCGAAGTCAACGACCCACCGGTCTTGTCCGCGATCGGTGATAAGTCCGGGACCGTGGGCTCCCCGGTCACCTTCTCCGCATCGGCTACAGACATCGATCTCCCGGCCCAGACGCTCACATACAGCCTCGTCGATCCTCCCGCAGGTGCGACCATCGACCCGGTGACCGGCGCCTTCAGTTGGACGCCGAGTGCGGCTGGCGCCTTCCCCGTGACGGTGCGCGTTTCCGACGGGATTGCGGTCGATGCCGAGGAGATCACCATCAGTGTCGCCCCCATTCCAACCCACACGGTCACCTTCAAGGACTGGGACGGCACGATTCTGAAGACCCAGGTCGTGGACCACGGTAGCGCGGCCACCGCTCCTGCCGACCCCACCCGCGCGGGCTTCACCTTCGTCGGCTGGGACGTCGCGTTCACAAACGTCACCGCTGACCTCACGGTGACCGC
>CAZOSR010000018.1:3263-17045 GCA_964582445.1 uncultured Coriobacteriaceae bacterium
AACCGCTACATCACGGCACGCGTGGTGGCAGAAGAGGCCGTGGCGCTCGGGGCGAGCACGACCGAGGCCTTCCTTGTGCGCGGGGACGACTTCGCCGACGCCCTTGCGGTCTCATCTATAGCGGCACAGAAGAAGATCCCGATCCTGCTGACCACGACAGCCTCGCTTAATGCCGAGGCCGAGGCGTTCCTCACCGGCACCGGCACGGATGCGGTCTACATCGCAGGCGGCACGGGTGCTGTCTCGGATGCGACTGCGGCATCGGTGGTCGCACTTGGCGCCACTGTGACCCGTTGGGATGGTCCCGACCGCTACGCCACGGGCGCCAAGGTGGTCTCCGAGGCCATGAAGAAGTGGACGATGACGATGGATGACATCGGCATCGCGTCGGGCGCCAACTACCCTGACGCGCTCGCTGGCGGCGCGGTGTTGGGCTACAAGCAGGGGCTCCTGCTCCTCACCGACCCAACAACGCTGTCGGCTGCGACCGAAGGCCTCATCACTGCCAACAAGGCCACGATCACCAGCGTGGAGTACTTCGGAGGAACAGGTGCGCTCTCCTCGGCCGTCTCCGACAGAGTGGAGCAGCTGCTCGAGTAGCATCTGCCGCACGCCGGGACTCCAAGGGGCCGCCTCAGGGCGGCCCTTTCGGTACCAGTTACTTGCCTTGTCGCCACGGCGCACCACAGGCGATAGTGTGTGCAACGGTACTCCGCCTTAGGGGGAATGGTGGAAGCGAACGGTCCTGTCCAGATCCTGATCGTCGATGATGACTTCTACGCCCGGGACGCGCTCAGCGCCCTCGTGGCTCGCGACAGCCGCACGCGGGTGTGGGGCGCGGTGGACGGTATCGCCTCCGCGCTCGCCTCACTCGGCTCGCCCGGCGACCGGCCTCCGCATCCGGACGTGGTCTTGCTCGATGTCCGGCTCGAAGAAGGGGAGCGGGCTGGCATCGAGGGGATCGCCGCGATCCGGGCCGCCGCACCCGATGTACGTGTGCTCATCACGAGCGTTTCCTCCGATGACTCCACCGTGCGCGCGGCTGTCGCCGCAGGCGCTGACGGCTACATCTGGAAGAACGAGGCCGCCGAGCGCATCGCGTCGGCTGTCGTGCGTGCGGCAGAGGGGCGCTTCGTGCTCTCGAGTCGCATCGCGGACAGCCTCGTCAACACGCTTGGCGACCTGGGGCGATACACAGCTGAGGTCGCGCCCGGGAGTCCGCATGGCGTCGAGCTCACCGAGGCGGTGCGCAAGACCGTCTACCTGTTCTGTGTGGCGGGACTCTCGGCGCGTGAGATCGCGGAGGAGTTGCAGGTCTCGGTGAACACGGTCAACAAGCGGATCGCCGCCGCGTACGCAGCCCTCGGCGCCACCAGCCGTTCCGAGGCGTTCCAGAGGCTCGTTGAGGGAGCGTCATCATGAAGCGTGAGATCTGGCGCTTCCGCCTCGTGCAGCTAGCGCCGCTGATCGTAGCGGCGCTCATGGCGGCGCTGTGGTACTCGTTTCCCGTGGAGGTTCGTCAGGTCGGCGTCAGCCCGCTCTACCTGTTCTTCGCGGACTCGGACGCGGTCGACGGGTTTGGATCTCCGTACACCCAGGTCTCGGTCATGGAGGCCCTTCTGCGAGTGAAGCAAGGGCTGCAGCCGTGGGAATCTGCCGGTGGCGACCAGTGGCCTCGCGCGATCGACCGAATGGCCACCGAGACTGCGGGCGCCCTCTTCCGCGCCGAGCCGGGACTCTGTGATGACGACGGCGTTCCACGATCGCTGACCGCAGGAGAGCAGGCGGCGCTCTTCTCGGGCGTTGACGCGTTCGAAGCCAGATTCGGTGCGAGGGTGGCGGTGTTCGTGATCTCCAGCGACCCCGAACCGCCGGTCGCGTTCGCGTCCATCGGCGATCCTGCGATCCTCACCGACGAGGAGCGTGCCGAGGTCGAGGGTGGCATGACCCCTGTGTCGGTGCGGCGTCTCGCGCCAGGCAGGTCGACCCGGAACATGTGGGTGGATCTCTCGGCGGTCAATGCGGGTGCCGGAGAGCTGCGCGACGGTCGCTTCATCAGCGTGGGCACGATGCTCCTCGATGGGCATCTCTGGGAGTGGTACTCGATCACGCCCGAGGGCGCGAACGCGGACTTCTTCCTCACCGACACGTGGGAATCGCTGCAGGATGCTGGCCTCCGGCAATCAGCTGAGACGGTTGCAGAGTCGAGCGATGGCGCTGTGATCATCGTAGGCCCGGTGGACTCCGGAGCGCATCTGATCCGGTCAGCTCCGGGATCTGATGATGACGGGGCCGCCGCCCTGTGGGCGCTCGCTGCCCGGACACCACGCCTCGAAGCGATGTCGCGTCCGTATCCGCTCCAGGGCGACTCGCATGCCGCCGCCGGCGGTGCGCGGCTGGTCGAGCTTGCGTTTGCGGGATCGGGCGCGGTGCCCAGAGTCGCTGTGGTCGCGCTCTACGACGATCACCCGCGCGTGCCCGCGCTGTGGGAGGCGCTCGGGCGCTCGCCGCTCACGGTGTCACGCGTGTGGCTCGGTACGCACCTCTCGACCGTGATGGCCGTGCTCGTCGTGGTCCTGGCGCTTTCGCTGGTCGCATCGCCCCTGGCGTTTCGGGCCGAGCGGATCCACCGCGAGGAACAGGAGGCCGAGAACGAGCGCCTGCGCATACAGCGAGAGGCGGAGTTGCGGGTGGTCCGCAAGCTCGACGAACTGTCTGGTCGCGTGGAGGCCGTGAAGGGGCAGGCGTCGGAGACCACCGCAGTGAGCGTGACGGGGGTGTCCGAGGACATCGACTCGACCGTTGCCGAGCTGCGCAGGATCCTCGGCGATGTAGCGGGAGACGGGGGTCGCGATGAGTAGCACGCACGACCGCAGGTGGCCCATCAGGCTTGCAAAGGCCTCGCCCCTCATTGCCGCGGCGCTGCTTGTGCTGCTCGCGATCTCGCTGCCCCTGCAGATGCCGTATGCGTTGCTGGCGCTCGCGTATCCGTCTGCTGTGTTCAGCGGCGACACCAGCCTCGTCGCGGAAGTCGCCGCCGTACAGGCCGACACGCGAGCGAGCCAGGCCGCCAACCTCGGCACTCCTCTTTCCGATGTGCCTGAGCCGGGGTTCCTCACGACTGCGGCACGGGAAACCTGGGAGATGGTGAATGTCGACCCCAGGGACCTGTTCAACGGTGACGATCTCATCCGGGCTCCCTTCTCCAGCGATAACGAGGTCTACGCACCTATCACCGAGTGGGAGGCTGCGAACGACGCCGTGGTCTGGGCGTGGGTGCTTACACCCGTGACCGAGGTTCCGCCCATCGTGGCTTCCGCACGCGGCAGGGACGGAGTCCGCATCGAGCCGAGGCCCATCTGGGTGCCGGGAATGGAGGAAAGCACGGAGGCCCGTCCCGCGGAGCCGGACGTGAGCGATGACGGTGCCGACGCCCTCGCCCCGTGGCTCTGGCGCGAACTCCACACCGGCGACTCGAGAGTGCCTGCGCTTGACGTGGGGCTGTTCACCCGGATGGGCGGCGCCGGGGGCAACGGAACGGCGACCGATGCCCGACTGACCTCTACAATCGTCGCCGATGGTGCCGCCTGGCGCTGCATCACGGTCTTCACGGTCGAGGATCCGGATGATCCGGTCGCGTGGGGGACGGTACCCACCGAGCTTCTCGTGAAGGACCCGCGCGAACCCGGCTACGACGAGTGGCTCGAGGGTCTCGCGCGCGAGCATGAGATGGATGTGTGGGTCTTTGGCCCGCTGGAGTCGAGCGCGGTGCCGCTTAGGGTGCCGGAGGGTCATGATGTGGCCGAGGCCGATGAGCTTGGCAGGCGGCTCTGGCCGTCGTGGTACCTGGAACACTCGTCGCCAACGCTGCTGCCGATCCCGGCCGTCCTCGACGATGCTACGGGCGCTGTTGCGGGCGGCTCCGCGGGCGCGATGTTCATCGAGGACTGGTCGCACCACGGGAGCGCCGCCTACGTGCCGTCCGGCGGGGTCGCTGCTCAGACCATCGCATTCCTCGCGGTCTTCGATGAGATGCCCACCGCCACCACGCCGGGGCCGCTTCGGAGCGCCTGGTATGCGTGGCAGGACCTCATCGGCCGCACGGCGGGCCCGCTGCTGATCGCAGGATACGCATTCCTGCTGGTCTCGCTCGTGCTCTCGCCGGCGGCGTTCATTATCGACCGGAATCGCCGGGTCCGTGCCCGGGCCGCAGAGGAGCGCGAGCGCATGCACCGCGACGCGCACGACAAGGTCTACAACCGGCTATCGGCGCTCTCCAAGCGTGTTGCCGAGGTGGGGAACACGGCCACCAACGGCACTGCGGGATCGCTGGGCGCAATCGCCGAGGATATCCGTTACACGGTCGGCGAGCTGCAGCAGATCCTCGGCGATGATGTTGAGCACACGTCTTCGGCGCTTGCCGACGTGCCGCTGGTCGACCAGCTCGCGGCCGTGTGTGGCGCTCAGGCCGCCAGCCTCGGCGTCTCTGTCACCTGCGACGTGGGTTCCGGTATCCCGATGGTGTCGCCCCGGCTCGGCTGGGATCTCCAGTGCATCGCCGAGGAGGCGATCACCAACGCGGTCCGCCACGGGGGCGCCTCGCACGTGCACGTCCGCGTCGACGTGGATGCTCCCGATATGCTCGTGCTCGTGGTGACCGATGACGGGTGCGGGACTTCCGTGACGTCACCGGATGCAACGGTGGAGAGTTCGACGGGCCTGCGGGGCATTCGCGACCGCACGGCCCGACATGGCGGGCGGATGGACATCAAGAGCGGCGCAGATGGCACGACGCTCCTGGTGGTCGTGCCTTTCGGGGCGGATCGGGCCCGCGAGTAGGGCAGCGCCGCGGGCGCGATCCGCTGACACATCCTGCAGGGCCGAGAGAGTGCGTTGGGCACCTACCAGCCCAGCGCGGTGCTTATCGCCAAGCGCACGCTCTCCTGCACCGCTCCCGGTCCGCCGTACACGATGACCTCTGTGACCCTGTCTGCTTCTGTCGTGAGCCGGGTCGCCGTCGCCGGCGAGAGCATCGTGGGCGCCGTGAGCAACAGCACGCCGCCCCGTCGGCCGGATGCGACGCCGCCGGCCAGAGCATCGGGGAAGTTGGTGCCTGAGGCGAGGCCTACGTGATCCCAGCTTGCGAGTCCGGCGTAGACGCCCCAGTGCGCCACGGCAACCGCAGTTGCATAGCGATCATCGCCCGCGAGGCGACTGACACTCGTCGCGATGGCATCCAGTTCGTCCTCCACGTCTTCGCTCACCGCGCCGACCCCGCCGGCGATCGTCAGGCTCTCCAACCCGAGATCGGTGATCGCGTCGGCGATGACCGGTGGCAGGCTGGCCGTGCGCGTGAGAAGGATCGGACGTACGCTTGCGGCGGCGAGGGGCGCCACCGCGAGCGCATCGGGGAAGTCATCTCCACGCGCCACGAACGCAGCATCGCCCAGGCGCACGCCGCGGATGTCGGCAATCTCGTATGCCACCGCGCTCGATGTCTCGTATCGGTCAGCACCGGCCACCCGCTTGACCGAGAACCCGGCGCCGGTGAACAGGTTCGCCACGGCAGGTGAGACGACGCCCTCACCGCCGACGATGTACACATCACTCACACCCAGGGCGGTGAGCTGGGTGATGAGACCGGCGGGAATCGTGTCACGCCGCACCAGCACGAGCGGGCCGCCGAGCGCGCCAGCGAGTCCCGACGCGGATAGCGCGTCGGGGAAGCCCTCGCCGCTGGCCACCACGGCTGCCTCGGCTTCACCGAACGTATCGGCTACGATCGCCATCGCGGTGAGGTAGCGGTCGTCGCCGGACAGCCGGCGGGGGTCGGACTCCGGCCGCTCGAAGGCGCCGATGTCGTGGTCAGCCGTGCCGTCACCATCTCCGTCCATCGGTCGCACGCGGCCGTCAACATCGCTGTAGGTGACCTCGGCAACGCCGGTCACCCAGTCGATCATCGGAGAGTCGGGCATCGGCATGAGATCTCCGGGAGTCAGGTTGCGGAACATCGGGTCGTCGTGGACGACGCTCGTGCCGGTAAGGTCGGTATCGCGGGTGAGGCAGTAGTACAGGCTGATGGTGTTGGCTACCACGTCCTGCACCGTACTGGGTTCACCCGGCGTGTTCTCCTCGTGCCAGAAGACGCATCCATCGGCGATGAACCACTGACCCGGCGCGTAGACTCCGTCCCAGTTCGCCGCAGTGTTGTCGGCAAACGATGATCCCACCGCACGCACCGTCCCGCCGGTGGCCGCAATCGCTCCGCCGGCGCTCCCGGCGCTATTCCCGTGCACGACGTTGCTGTGGAAGTTCACGTCCGAGTTGCCGGCAAGCGCCAGTGCCCCGCCAGTGATGGCAGCGGAGTTGGCGATGAACCGGTTGCGTTCCATCCAGACGCCTGCGGCCTCGTTGAGCACGATCGCGCCGCCAGAGGCCAGAGTGGTGTTTGCCTCGAAGGTGTTGTCGCTGATCGACAGGCCCAGCATCGGCTGGTATGCGAAGACGGCCCCACCACCCCATGCGATGGCGTCGCCGGTGTTGTTGCCGGTGAACTCGTTGCTGTCGATGACGGCTGCCCCATCGGTGTCGATGAAGATAGCCCCACCATTGTCCGCCACGTTGTTCTCGAAGATGTTGCCGGTTATGCGTGCGTCACCTCGCCCGAGAACGGCCACCGCGCCACCCCGTTGCACGCCAAGGTTGTTCACGAACACGTTGCCGATGATCTCCGCAGTGGCCGGCACGTCAACGGAGAGTCCCTCAACACTGATGGCGCCACCCCGTGCGGCCGAGTTGCCCTCGAAGTGGTTGTACGTGATGCGAGGCCAGCCCTGCGTGGTCGTCTGTGTGTCGTCGGTAGTGATGCGTATGCCGCCGTACGAGCCATGGCCACCGATGACCGTGAGGCCGTGGATCTCCGTGTGCTCGATCGCGTTGTGGATGGTGAAGGCTCCGAGGATCACGGCATCGTCTGCGTCGACGATCGGCGAGTCTCCCGGCTGGGCCTGCAGCGTCACGCCGCGCTTCACCGCGATAGGGAACACCTCACCAAGCGCCGGGTCGTAGGTGCCATCGCGGACCACGATCGTGTCTCCGGCAGCGGCAGTCGACATCGCGTGCGTGATCGTCTTGAAGGGAACGGCCGATGATCCGGCAGCGGCGTCGCTACCCGCCGCGGCATCGACGTAGTACACCACCGATGCTGCGGCCGCGCCTCCGGGCATCATCGGCACGAGAGCCACGACCAGTGCGAGAGCCAGCAGCAGGCGCCACGTACGACCGGTCCGCGTGCTTGAAGCGATACGCATCTCCATCACTCCCCGTTACGACGGAGGGGCCGGGCGGCTGATTGACGATCCCCTGGCTCGCCTGAGGCCCGATGAGACTACATCCCCGCTTCGCCGGCACTCTGAACACGCGTATGCGTGCCGTCACCACTCGGCCTCCACATGCGCTAGTGCTACAATCCGTCTGCCTGTGACCGCCGTTTCGGCGCATCCCTACATCGGACAGAAGACTCATGATCGAAGACCGCACATCAGACATCAAAGCGCTGCGCGACCGCGTCGAGGAGATCGGCACGTACCTGCACCTGGACGCCAAGCGCGTCGACCTTGCCGCGCTCGAGGAGCGCACCACCGCCCCTGACTTCTGGGACGACCAGTCCACTGCGCAGCGAGTGATGGCGCAGGCGGCAGGATTGCGCGATGAGATCGCGCTCTACGAGTCGATCGTTGGCGCTATCGACGACCTCGAGGTCGCCAACGAGCTTGCAGTGACCGGGGGCGACGCGGAGCTCGCGGCCGAGGCGGCCGATGCGCTCAAGGGCATCACGAGGCAGACGAACGACCTTGAGCTCTCCACCTGGTTCACCGGCGAGTTCGACAGCGGTGACGCGCTCGTGACGATCCTGCCGGGCCAGGGTGGCCTTGAGGCCCAGGACTGGGCCGAGATGCTCATGAAGATGCTGGTGAAGTACGCCGGCAACCGTAAGTGGAAGGTCGACATCCACGACGCTCCCTCGGGTGTGGAACTCGGCATCGATCGCGCCGTGTTCACGGTGCATGGCCGCAACGCTTACGGCATGCTCGCCTCGGAACATGGCGTGCACCGGCTCGTGCGCATCAGCCCTACCGATGAGAAGAAGCGCAGGCAGACCACGTTCGCGCGTGTGGAGGTCCTCCCGGTGCTTCCCGACGACGTGGTGGTGGAGATCAAGGATGAGGATCTCCGCATCGACGTGTACCGCTCCAGCGGACCGGGCGGCCAGAGCGTCAACACCACCGACTCGGCAGTCCGGATCACGCACATCCCCACAGGACTCGTGGTCACCTGCCAGGACGAGAAGAGCCAGATCAAGAACAAAGAGACCGCGATGAAGATCCTCCGCTCGCGTCTGTACGAGGTCGAGCAGGAGAAGCGTGCTGCGGAGATCGATGCGCTCAAAGGCGAGAAGCAGGAGATCAGCTTCGGCAGTCAGATCCGCAACTACGTGCTGTACCCCTACCAGATGGTGAAGGATGTCCGGACAGCCATCGAGACCGGCGATGTGAGCAGCGTGCTCGATGGCGATCTCGACGAGTTCGTCATCGGCTATCATCGGTGGCGTGTGTCAGGCGAGCAGGCGTTGGCGGTTGGCGCTGACGACTGAGTTGTGACGGTCCGGGGGTAGGCGATGGTCAAGCGGATACTGGCGAAAGCAAGTGCCTCCACGGTGCTCAAACACCGCCGTGTCCGCGACTACATCCTGATGACCATCGGTATCCTGATCACCGCATGGGGCCTCAACGCATTCCTCATCCCCAACAAGCTCGCGGCGGGCGGCGTCTCCGGTCTTGCCACCGTCTTCTACTACCTGTTCCAGGACAGCTTTGGCGTCAACATGCCCATCGGTATGCAGATGCTCGCGATGAACGGCATCCTGCTGATCATCGGCATCAGCCGCAAGGGGTGGCGTTACGGCGCCAAGACTGTCTACGGGATGGTCGCCATGGCGGTGGCTGTCGATCTGCTCGCCCCGTTCACTCCGCATCTTGCCTCGCACGATCAGCTGCTCGCCGTTCTGTACGGTGGGGCCGTGACCGGTATCGGCATGGGGCTCGTGTTCAAGGCGCGCGGCAACACCGGCGGCACCGACATCGTGGCCCAGCTCCTGGTGGAGAAGGTCAACCTCGGCATCGGTCAGATCATGCTGATCGCGGATGCGATCGTGACGCTGGTAGCGGCGGTCGTCCTCGGTCCCGACCTCGCACTCTACGGCGCGGTGGCCGTATTCGTGATGGGCGCGGTGATCGACCTCGTGCAGGAGGGCCTCTCGGTCGACAAGGCCGCGTTCATCATCTGCGATGAGCCCGGCCGCGTGGCCGACGCGGTCATGCACTCGCTCGGTCGTGGCGCCACGGGCCTGGTGGCCAAGGGGCTGTATTCGGGCGAGAATCGGGAGATGCTGTTCACGGTCGTCTCTCGTCGGGAGATCGACTCGTTGAAGGCGCTTGTGCACGCGGTGGACCCCAAGGCATTCGTGGTGATCGCTGACGTGCATGAAGTACTCGGAGAAGGATTCAAGGAGATCGGAGCGGGTCTATGACCGAGGCGGGGCGGATCGCGGCCATCGAGGCCAAGGCAGCGCGTATGCGCTACGACATCATCGAGATGATCGCCGAGGCCGGCAGCGGCCATCCCGGCGGCTCGCTCTCGGCGGCTGACATCGTCGCCACCCTCTACTTCGACGTGCTGCGCCACGATCCCACACGCCCGGACTGGCCCGAGCGCGACCGGTTCGTGCTCTCCAAGGGGCACGCGGGCCCGGTCCTCTACGCCGCGCTTGCCGAGGCGGGTTACTTCGGCCGCGATCACCTTGCCACGCTCCGCAAGCTCGGCAGCATCCTGCAGGGGCATCCCGACTGCTGCAAATGTGCCGGCGTGGAGGTGTCCACTGGTTCGCTCGGCCAGGGGCTCGCGATCGCCAACGGCATGGCGCTCGGCCTGCGGTTGGATGAGAACCCCGCCCGGGTGTTCTGCCTGCTCGGCGATGGCGAGCTGCAGGAGGGGGAGGTGTGGGAGGCAGCGATGTTCGCGCCCCACCACGGTCTCGGCAACGTGACCGCCATCGTGGACCACAACGGCCTGCAGATCGATGGCGCGTGCGATGCCGTCATGTGTCTCGGCGGCGTCGCCGAGAAGCTTGCCGCCTTTGGCTGGGAGGTTCGCGAGACGAGCGGTCACGACATCGAGGGCCTGCTCGACGCGCTTACCGAGCCGCCCGCCGACCCGGCCGTGCCGGTTTCCGTCGTCGCGTACACGGTCAAAGGCAAGGGCGTTTCGTTCATGGAGGGTGATGCGGGCTGGCATGGCAAGGCACCGAGTGCCGAGCAGACCGCTGCAGCGCTCGCCGAACTGGGTGCGGCGCTCGACGCCGCAACCGCCGCGACGACCGAGGGGGGCGCCCGATGAGCGAGAAGCGCGCAACGCGCGAGGCATACGGTGCAACCCTGATCGAGCTCGCCAACGAGGGGCTGCCTGTCGTGGCGGTCGACGCCGACCTCTCCGGATCCACCACGACTGCCAAGTTCGGTGCGGTGTATCCGGACCGCCTCGTGAACGTCGGTATCGCCGAGCAGAACATGATCGGCACCGCGGCGGGTCTTGCCGTCGAGGGCAAGATCGCCTTCACCGGCAGCTTCGCGGTGTTCGCCACGGGACGCGCTTACGACCAGATCCGCAACACCGTCTGCTATTCGAGTCTCGATGTGAAGGTCGCCCCCACGCACGCCGGTATCACCGTCGGCCCCGACGGCGGCAGTCACCAGATGCTGGAGGACATCGCACTCATGCGCGTGCTCCCCGGCATGAGGGTGCTCGTGCCGGCTGACGTGGTGGCCGCGCGCGCCGCTATCCGCGTTGCCGCCGCTACGCCGGGCCCGTTCTACGTTCGCCTGGGACGCGCCGCGGTGCCGGTCATCTACGACGACGACTACACCTTCGAACTCGGGAAGGCCCGCGTGCTCCGCGAGGGCACGCACGTCACGCTCGCCGCATGCGGTGTCATGGTGGAGCAGGCGCTCGCCGCCGCCGGGCAGCTTGAGCTTGATGGCATCCACGCCGAGGTGCTCGACGTCTCGACGATCAAGCCGCTCGACGCAGCCACGATCACGGCATCCGCGCTCAAGACCGGTGCGGTCGTCACCTGCGAGGAGCACTCGATCATCGGCGGGCTCGGTTCGGCAGTGGCCGAGGTGCTCGGCGAGCTCGCTCCAGTGCCGCTCGCGCGTGTCGGCGTTCGGGACGTGTTCGGCACCTCGGGCGAGCCTGCCGAGCTGATGGCGCACTTCGGGCTCACCGGTGCGGACATCGCGGCAGCCGCCCGGGAGATACTCGCTCGGCGTGCATAGGTGCTGCTAGCCGGTCGGGAGAAGGTGTGGATTCGGTGACGAACGGGCTTCGTGAGCGTTCGAACGGTATCAGTTCTGCTAGACTATCGCGGGTATCGTCACACAGATATGGAGCCCATCTATGATCTCCATGCGGAACGTCAGCAAGATCTACGTTCCGAACAAGCCTCCGGCGCTCGATGACTGCACCGTTCAGATCGAGCAGGGCGAGTTCGTGTTCCTGGTAGGCCACTCCGGCTCCGGGAAGTCCACATTCATACGGCTCCTGCTCCGCGAGCTGCTCCCCACCAGGGGGCAGATCGTGGTAGCCGGTCAGGACCTGACCAAGATGAAGAGCTGGAAGGTCCCGTACCTGCGCCGCAACATAGGGTGCGTCTTTCAGGACTTCAAACTCCTGCCGAACAAGACCACCTACGAGAACATCGCGTTCGCGCTCGAGGTCATCGGTCGGTCAAAGCACGTGATCCGCACGCAGGTGCCCGAGGTTCTTCGTCTGGTGGGTCTCGAGGAGAAGATGGAGAGCTATCCGGACGAGCTCTCAGGTGGCGAGCAGCAGCGCGTGTCTATCGCGCGAGCGTTCGTCAACCGCCCGCCGCTTCTGCTGGCCGACGAGCCCACCGGCAACCTGGACCCGGCAACCTCGCTCGGCATCATGAGTCTGCTCAACCGCATCAACAAGACCGGCACCACGGTGCTGATGGCCACGCACGATCGAGAGATGGTCGACTCCATGCGCAAGCGCGTCATCGCGCTCGAGGGCGGCAAGGTCATCCGTGACCAGGACCGAGGTGTCTACGGCTATGGCGATTAACTTCGGCTACTTCATGAGGGAGTCGGCGGTCAGTTTCCGCCGCAACTGGGTGATGAGCCTTGGGGCCATCATCACCATCTACCTGTCGCTGTTGCTCGTGGGCGTCTCACTCGGATCGGGCATGCTGCTAGGACAGGTGGTCGAGTCGTTCGAGGACAAGGTCTCCATTCGGCTGTTCCTTAAGGACGGCGCGCCCGCCGAGCAGGTCGACGCCATGCAGGCCGAGCTGCTCGCCAACGAGATGGTCGCCACGGTCGTCTACACCTCCAAGGAGCAGGCGCTCGAGGACTTCAAGAACCGTCTGATGCAGGACAGTCCTGAGGTCATCGAGTCGCTGACGAGCAACCCGCTGCCCGCGTCGCTCGACATCGATCTCAAAGACCCCCGCAACGTCGCAACTGTGGTAGAGCAGATCAAGGCGAGCCAGAACTTCATTGCGGTGGCGGATCGTCCCGACGACCCCTCCAAGTCGCTTGAGTATGGCCAGGAGGTCGTGGAGAAGCTCTTCACGGTCACCCGGATCATCCGCCTGGTGAGCATCGTGTTCGTGGGTATGCTCGCGGTGATCAGCCTCATCTTCATCAACAACGCGATCCGCATCGCCATCTACGCCCGCCGCAAGGAGATCGCCATCATGCGGCTCGTGGGCGCCTCCAACTGGTTCATCCGCACGCCGTTCCTGCTCGAGGGCGTGCTGCAGAGCCTCGTGGGCGCGCTCCTCGCGATCGGCACGCTGAGCATTCTGTACTTCTACATCCTGCCCAAGCTGAGCGAGCTCATGGCGTTCCTGCCTCTGACCATGTCCGGTGGAGACGCCGCCCAGGTGTCGGTGATACTGGTGATCGCCGGTATCGTCATGGGCGTGGGTGGGGCGATGCTCGCCATGAGGCGATACCTGAGAGTCTAGGCCTCACATGAAGAACATCCTCAAGGTCGTGGTCGTGCTCACGGCGGCGGCGATCGCGTTGTCCTTCGCGTTCGCTGGCGGCGTGCTTTTCGAGCGCTTCGACGGGAATCGCGCAGGCAACAGGCCAGGCGATGCCGACGCGTCCAGCGTGCAACTGGACGATGCGGTGACCGAAGTAGCCGACATCATCGGCGATCTTGCACTCCAGCCGTCCTCTGAGACGTCCATGACCACCGGCGCGATCAACGGCATGCTCGAGTCGCTCGAGGACTCCCACGCCGTCTACTTCGATCCGGAGCACTACGAGTACTTCAACGAGCAGAACATGGGCTCGTTCTACGGCATCGGGATCACGATCTCCAACGACGGTGATGACCTGGTGGTGAACTCGGTCATCGAAGGCACTCCCGCAGCGGAGGCCGGTCTTGCGCCGAGCGACCTGATCGTGGAGATCGACGGGGAGGCTCGGCCCCGCTGGGACGTTGACGAGGCCGTGCTCCGCATACGGGGCGAAGAAGGCACGAGCGTGGACCTGGGCATTCGCCGCGGTGACGCGGAGGAGCTCCTTCAGTTCACGATCGTGCGCGCCAAGATCGACGTCCCGAACATCGAGAGCGAGCTGCTGGAGGCCGGTGTCGGCTACATCAAGCTCGAGAGCTTCAACCAGAATG
>CAZOSR010000019.1:0-16871 GCA_964582445.1 uncultured Coriobacteriaceae bacterium
CACGAGACGCTCGAGCACGAGCTTGATGTCGAAGGTTGCAGGCGCCGTCTTCGACTTCGTCGCCCGCCCGGAGGTGGGCCGACCCGACGGGCGCTCGATGCCAAGTGCGAGATTCTCGAAGTCCACGAGCACGGCGAGCGAATGCGATTCGTCGGCCACTGCGATTCCTCTCGTTGCGTATGATCCCTACGGCGTGATTCGGTGCGAGAGCCCGATGACCCTGCAGGAAGACACGACCGTAACGATGTCGTTGCGTCTTCGATGATGCCACAGGCGGAGCGGTGTGACACGCCCCGGGGCGGATGCACCCACTCGAGATGCGTGGGCGCTCCGCCTGACACAACGGCGACGAGCGGTCCTGAAGGACCGCTCGTCGTGAGTGCCGCGCTTCACGCCTGCCGTGAGGCGCTCGTAATCTTACTGCGTTGCGATGCAGGACCCGTCACGGAGACCCTGACCGCCCATGCCGCCGCTTTGGCCACCGCGGCCGCCCTGGCCGCCGCCCATGCCGCCACCGGCACCGGCCCAGCTCGGCCGTCCGGCCTCGTCAGTGACGACGCGCTCGGCGAGACGCTCGGTCATACGGTCGTAGGCGAGATCAGCCTGCTCCTGCGTGATGGTGCCGTCGGCGACCTTCTCATCGAGAAGCGCCTTGCGGCTCTCGAGCGCGGTGTCGACGACCTCGTCGCTCGAAACACCGTTGGCCTCGGCGATGTCAGCGACCGAGTTGCCCTCGGCGCGCTGGGCCTGGACCTCTTCAATCGACAGGCCGGTGAGATCGGCCACGATGTCGATCAGACGGGCGCCGGCGTCGCGGATGGCCTGTCCCATGCGCACGCCTGCTCCCATGACCGGGCTCGTGCTCGTGGTATCGGTCGCCGCATAGGACACGCCCACGCTGCCCAGCACCAGACCTGCGGTGAGGCCGAGTGCGACCAATGCGATCGTCTTGGTACTCTTCACGGTACACACCTCCTGGGTGTCATCTTCGATGCGGTATCGCATCTCTGTTTGCCGTACAGTGATGAGTATCGCCACGCGGTTTGAAGAACCTGTGAACGCCTGATGCCGCTCGGGTGAACATGCCGGACCGCGTCCGCTCATGGACCCAGCCGCCCGGCATGCATACTACATGGGCAATCTGTGCGAGTAGCGTGAGGTGTGGGGGCCCATGGCGCATAATCTTGGTGTTGTTCCGCATACCGATTGGAGCCGATATGTCCGAAAGACGCATCGTGATCATGGGAGCCGCAGGACGCGACTTCCACGACTTCCTCGTGCGCTACCGGGATGACGAGTCTGTCCGGGTGGTGGCGTTCACCGCCACACAGATTCCGGGCATCGACTCGCGCACCTTCCCCGCCCAACTTGCCGGGCCACGCTACCCCGAGGGCATCCAGATCGTGCCCGAGAGCACGCTGCTCGAGCTGATCGCCGAGGAGAAGGTCGACGAGGTCGTCTTCGCGTACAGCGACGTCTCTCATGAGTACGTCATGCACCATGCACAGGCGGTTATCGCCGCTGGTGCGGACTTCACGCTTCTGGGTGCCGAGCCTACGATGATCGCATCTACCAAGCCCTTGATCTCCGTGTGCGCCGTCCGCACCGGTGTGGGCAAGAGCGGAATCAGCCGCCACCTGTTCAAGTTGCTGCGCGAGCGCGGCATCAAGGCCGTCGACATCCGTCACCCCATGCCGTACCGCGACCTGAACGCGATGGCCGTAGAGCGGTACGCATCTCTCGAGGACCTCGACCGCCTCGGCTGCACGATCGAGGAGCGTGAGGAGTACGAGCCGCTCATCGAGGAGGGCGCCGTGGTGATGGCCGGCGTCGACTACGAGCGCATCCTGCGCGAGGCGGAGAAGGAGGCCGACGTCATCGTGTGGGATGGCGGCAACAACGATCTCCCCTTCTACCGCTCGAACCTTGAGATCGTGGCGCTCGACCCCCATCGCGTCGGTCACGAGCGGCTCTACCACCCGGGTGAGGCCAACTTCCTGCGCGCCGACATCCTGGTGATCAACAAAGCCGACACTGCCGACCCTGAGAACATCGCCGCACTCAGGGCCGCAGCGCTCGAACACAACCCCGCAGCGCTCGTGATACAGACGGACTCGGTGATCGACGTAGACGAATCCGCACTCGCCGGCAAGCGCGTACTGGTGATCGAAGACGGTCCCACCGTCACACACGGCGGGATGCCCTACGGCGCTGGCGCGATCGCCGCCAAACGAGCGGGGGCCGCCGAGCTCATCGATCCGCGACCGTTCGCGGTGGGAAGCATCAAGAGCACACTGGAGAAGTTCCCGCACCTCACCGAGATTCTGCCCGCCATGGGCTACTCCCCCGAGCAACTCGCCGATCTTGAGGCGACCGTCCAGGCCTCCGATGCAGATGTCGTGCTCGTAGCCACGCCGGTCGATCTCTCCCGCTTGGTCGAGTTGGGCAAGCCAGCGGTGAGGGCCACCTACCACATCGAGGAACACGGCACTGGCATCGGCTTCACGCAGGTCCTGGACATGTTCTCCCAGAAGTACCACTTCACGGAGGTCACCGACCATCGCATGCGCCGCAGGGATGCCGCAGGCCGTGCGGGTCGGGACGGCGGTGCCCGCAGCTGAGATCGGCAGCTCGAGTGGCTGGGGGATGTCAGCGTGTCGCAGAGCTGACGTCCTCCAGCCACTCGAGCATTCCCGGCGTGAGACGCGTCCCTCCCAGGAAGATGCGCGTGAGATCGGCGTGGTGTCCGTCGGCATCCGCAATGAACGTTGCGTGATCGCCCTCAGCGCCGTTGGCCCGCAGCACGAACGACGCGGCGACCTCCACCGGCACGAGCGGATCGCGCGAACCGTGCAAGCACAGGATCGGCACATCCGGCGCGCCATGCACGAAGCGAGCCGGATCCGCAGCCTCCCAGTGATCGTAGCCTCCCATGAGATCGCGCACGATCGGGCACGCGGTTCGGTTGGGACAGAGGACCTCGAGATCGAGTACGCCGCTTACCGCGAGCAGCCCCGCGAGGGGTAGTCTGCCCAGACCGCGTTCTTCACGGGTGCGCTCATCGAATGCCGCAAGAGCCGCGAGGTGCGCTCCGGCAGACTGCCCGGCCAACACGAGAGGGCCATCGGCGTGACCTGCCCCCGCGCGCCACTCCAGCGCAGCGGCGATCCCATCGAGCACGTCATGGAGCTGCGCAGGGAACACCGCCCCGGGGATCAGGCGGTAGCCCGGAAGCGCGACCGTGTAACCGCGGGCAGCGAAGAACCGGCCGATAGGCCTGAAGAGCGACGGGGAGCCGTACTTCCAGCTGCCCCCATGGATGAAGCAGACGAGCGGATCGCCTGAACGGCGTGATTCCGGCGCCAGGATGAGCAGGTGCTGCGCGGGATCCGCACCGTAGGCGAGACGGTGTTCTGCCACACCGCGCGTCGGGCGGGCAGCATATGCCTTGAGTTCCGCATAGACCACGGGAAGCGATAGACGCTCCGCGATGGCCCACCCGCCGCGGCTCACCCCGATCAGGCCTCGCCCCAGAACACGACCGCGAGCATGCCCGGACCCGTGTGCGCACCGATGACCGGACCCGTCTGCATGGTGATGATGTCGGCCACCTCAACCCGCTCGGTGATCAGAGCCTTGAGTGCCTCGGCATCCTCGGCAGCATCACCGTGCGCTATGGCGATCGTTTGGGATGCTGGTTCGACCGCTCGCTCGGCGACCAGATCGGCGAGTGCGCGCATGGACTTGCCTCGACCGCGGATGGAGCGCTTGAGTTCGAGGCGCCCATCGTCCGTCACGTGGAGGAGCGGCTTGACGTCGAGCAGTGTGCCCGCGGCAGCCACCGCGCCGTTCAAACGCCCACCGCGTCGCAGCGTCTCCAGGTCGTCCACGATGAACCAGCCGTTCAGGCGCGGCCGTTCAGCCAGCACCCACGCCTCGACCTCCGCAAGCGGCATCCCGCCGCTCCAGCGCTTGGCGGCCTCATAAACGAGCAGTCCCTCGGCAACCGCCGCTGCCTTGGTGTCGACGAGTCTGATCTCGGCATCAGGGTACTGCTCGAGCACCTCGTTTCGGGCGACCCACGCCAGATCGAACGTGCCCGAGAGTGCTGAGGAGAAACCGAGATAGAGCAGCGGCTCGCCCGCCTTCGCGTACTTGGTGAAGACATCGATGAACGATGCACGCGGAACCTGGATCGTAGTGGGGTGAGCCCCGCCGCGCATTGCGGCGTAGAACTCGGCGTGCGAATGCGTGCGGCCGAAGTCATCGACGTACTCGGCGCCCCCGAGCGTGTAGGGGAAGTTCAGTACCTCGACGCCCAGCTCCTCGACGACGGCAGCTGGCAGATCCGAGCAGGTATCGATGAGTAACACGGGCGTCTCCTGACATGCATGTGATAGAACGAGTTCTCTGTCAGCGCCAAGACCCGGGGTCCTCGCGCGTCGTGCGGACCGTCACTTCTCCATCCGGTCGTTCGTATAGTAGACGACCGCGACGGTCCCGGGGCCCACATGCGTGCCAACGACCGGCCCGATCGGGAGTATGTCGACTTCGCAACCGGCTACTTCGGCGATCCTGTCCGCGAAGCGACGTCCGGCAACGGCATCGTGGATATGGTGCACGTAGACCTCGCCAAGTCCGCCCCTGTTCTTGATGTCAGCCGCGAATGTCTCGACGATCAGGTCGTGCGCCTTCGGCACGGTCCTGACCTTGGCGAACGTATCGGTCACACCATCCTTCACCGTAAGGATGGGCTTGATCTGCAGGAGCGTGGCAAGCAGCGCCTGCGCGTTGCCGATCCTGCCGCCGCGACGCAGGTACTCCAGCGTCAGCGGCGTGAACAGGAACCGGGTGTGCCGCGTGCGCTCGGTAGCGGCCTCCACGACCTCTTCTACGCTCCCACCCCCGGCGGCCGTCTCCGCGGCCGCGAGAACGGCGAATCCGAGTTCGATGGAGTTGCTTCGTCCGTCCACCACCTCGATCGTGGCCTCCGGATACTTCTCACGGACAAGATCACGTGCGAGCAACGCGGTCGAGTAGGTACCGCTCATGAGCTCCGAGATGAAGACGCCCACCACCTCGTGCCCGGCGATCACACGCTCCTCCATGAGCGTGACGATGTCCTGAACCGACGGCTGGGACGTTGTGGGCCACGAGCTCGACGCGGCGAGCGCGTCATAGAACGCCTCACAGTCGTCCGGGTCGTCGACGTAGGTGACACCGTCGAGAAGCGACGAGAGATGTGCAATACCGATATCGAGCTTCTCCCTGCGTGCACGAGGGATGTACGACGTGCTATCGGCGATCACCTTCACGGCCACGGCAGCTCCTCCTCGCGCCACAGGCGTTCCTCATCCCGGACAGCCTACCATGCGGATGCCCTCCGGCGGGCCCCGGACACACGTAGGGATCCGCGAACGGACCCCTACAGCAGTGCCCCTATGCGATTGACATCACTTGGCCGAGACGCCCTCGATCTTGTAGAGGAAGCTCAGGTGGCCCTCGGCGCCCTCTGGCAGTCCCAGGAACGAGGTGAAACCGTCCGCGGCACGCTTCATCGCCTCGGTGAGCGCCTCGCCCTCACGCGCGTCTGTGATCCCGTCGCCGAGACCGGCGCCCATCTCGTTGAGGCCGCTGATGGTCGTGTCGATACCGGGCAGCTGGCGACCCTCGAGCGTGCCACCTGCGGCGAGCGCGTCAAGCGCCGCCTTGAGTTCGCCCATCATCGTGGGCACCTCGGCGAGCATCGCGAGGTCAGACGTCTGGCCCTGGAGTCCCGCGGCAGCCTGCGTGAGCCCGTCGGCGATGCCCGCGATCCCGTCCCGTGTGGTGCCCAGCCCTGGCATCTCGGTTGCGGGGCCGCTCCCATCCGGGTCGCCTCCATCGCGCAGCACGATCAGGGCGGCCTTCAGCTGCCCGAACGCGCCGGGCACGGCCGACAGGCCCCCGGCACCCGCCTCGAGCTGTTCGAGGCCGCTCCGCATCGCGGTGAGGCCGTCACGGATCTGCGCGAGCGACTCGCGGGTGGTGTGCAGACCCGGCATGTACGGCTGCGGCCCGGGACCGTCCGGATCCCCGCCGTCCAGTAGAACGCCGAGGAGGTAGTCCTGCGTGCCGAGACCGGTAGCCAGCGTCTGGAAGTCGCCAGCGGCGGCAAGCGCCGTGGTATCCGTGCTGTACGCCCCGTACTCACCGGCGAAGCCCGCCGCTTGCGCCAGCAGCCCGGCGTTTGATGTCCTGATCGCCTCGGCAAGTGCGATCTGCCCGTCGAGCAGCGTGACCAGCCCGGCGGTTGCCGTCTCCATCTGAGAGGCGGCCACCGTCATGCTTGTTATGGCGCTCGTCAACTGACCAAGCGAGTCGAACTGCGACGTATCGATGGACCCGATCACGCCGTCGAGGTACTGGTACTGACCTGCCGTCAGCTTCGCCAGTCCCTCGGCACCGGAGGCGAGTTCCCCAAGGCCGCTCGTGAGGGCGGCGAGCCCTTCGGCTGCGCCCGTCGCAGCCGAGAGGTCGTAGGCGCCCATTCCGTCCGAGATCCCCTGCACGACTTGAAGGTGCCCATCCGACAGTTGCCCGAGCAGTCCGAGTCCGTCCCGCAGTTCGGCAAGCTGATCGACGACCGAGAAGTCCGGCGAGGCAGGCAGGCCGGGGAATGCCGAGACGATCATCGGAGCAAGCTCGATGTCGCGCGCGGTCATCTCGATGGCCACCGTCTCCCGTGGCGACGGGACGACCGGAATCGCGTAGGTCATCGTCTGACCGGCGATCGCGAGTTGCGCGCCGTCCGGCGCCACGATGTCGGTCATGCGCGTGCCGTCGATCTCAAGCTGCGGGATACACAGCAACGGCACAGTGTAGGTCACTTCAGTGGAGGCGGTCGTACCATCGGCATCTTCATAGCTGACGGTTTCCGTGCGCTCCAGGTGGTTCACGATCTCGATCTCCATACGCAGACGCCCCGACCTGCCCGCCAGCTCATCAGGTGCGATATCGTCGCCGTCGAGCTGATACGTCACGCTGATGTCGATGGGAAGCTCCTGGCCGGTCTCGGCGCGATAGAAGAAGTCACCGTACCCGTCCACGGTGACGGCAGCATTAACCGCATCGCCATTCTTCTCAGGTGAGAATCCGTCGGTGAGCGACTCGATCTCCCCGACCCCTGGAGCGGGATCGACGATGTCGAAGGTGCCGGTTCCCTGGACCTGAAGCCAGTCGACCACAACGGTCGTCTGCGGTGTACCGGATGCATCCGCAACCACATACACGGTCTCGTTGTCGACGATGGCGTCCGGCGCACCGGGGGCTGGTGCGGACGATGCCACCGTCGCTGCCAGCAGGCTGGCCGCCGTGAGAGCCGCAACCACCGACGCGCGGCGAGCGATTCGAACGGACTTGAGGGGTTGCGCCATGCTACTCACCCTTCACGGTATGACGAGGCCAGCCGATGCTGAGCCGTTCGTACAGAGGCTGCCCGACCACAAGGATCGCCGGCAGGATCACCAGCACCACAAGGAAGCTGATGACGGCACCGCGCGCTATGAGCATCGTGAGCGATGAGATGATGCCGACGCTTGACATCAGCGCGAGTGCGATCGTGGCTGCGAACATGGTAGAGGCGCTTACGAGCACCGACTGGCTCGACTCGGAGACGGCCACAGTGATCGCCTCCAGGCGATCGCGCGTTCTCTTGAGTTCCTCCTCGTAACGCGTGGTGATCAGGATCGCGTAGTCAACCGTAGCGCCGAGTTGGATCGCGCCGATCGCCAGAGAGGCCACGAAGATGAGTTCGCTGCCACCGAAGACCTCGAAGCCCTGGTTGATGAGAATCGCGAGCTGGATTACCGCGACAAGCGCCACGGGGATCGCGATCGACTTGAATGCGATGGCGATGATGAGCAGGATCGCGGCGATGGATATGAGGTTGATGCGCACGTCATCACCCTCTGAAACCTCCTCCATGTCGTTCATGAGCACCGATTGCCCGGTCACGTACCCTGCGCCCGGCCAGCCATCGGCGATCACTTCCCGGACCTCATGGATGGTTTCGGCCAACCGCGGGTCGGCCATGTCGTATGCCGCATCGAGCGTGAGGTACGTGTATCCCCCCGAGAAGAAGGACTCTCGAGCCTCGGCGGGCACGAACTCGACCGGTATGCGCGGATCGACGAGCGAACTGTAGCCGAACACGCGCGTGACACCATCAAGCCCCTCCAGCTGCGCGGTGAGGCGCTCCAGATCCACGCCCGTTCCCGCATCCTCGAGCGCGACGATCATCGTGCTCGCGCGACCGAACGCATCAGAGATGACCTTGTCGGCCTTCACCGAGGGCATGTCGCTCGGCAAGCTGGTATTGAGATCATAGGTGATGTTCAGTTGCGAGTTGGCCCAGATCGCGGGGATGAACAGCAGCACCCCCACGAGCGCAACGATACCCGCATGCTTGGCAACGAAGTGGCCGAGCTTGGAGAAGTCGAACGACGGCGTCTTGTGCCGGATACGATCGATGAGCGGCAGTGCGGTGAGCAGGAACGCCGGCAGCAGCGTGACCACGGCTACGAGCGTGATTCCCACGCCCCGGGCGAGCGTGACGCCCATGTCGGTGCCGAACCCCAGATGCATGGCCATCAGCGCCAGGAAACCCGCGATCGTCGTGACCGCCGCCGCGAAGATCGACTTGAACGTAGCGGCGACCGCGGTGATCATCGCCTCCTCGGGTTCGGAGTGGCGGCGTTCCTCGTCGAAGCGGTGATACAGGAAGAGCGCATAGTCCATCGTCACCGCGAACTGCAATGCGAACACGATCACGCCGGTGATGTAGGACATCTCCTGGCCGATGTAGTAGCCCAGGCCGAGGTTCACGACAACGGCCGCTCCGATCGTGGCCACGAAGGTGAGCGGCACCACGATCGAGGGCATCGTGAGCAACAGGACGATCGTCACAAGCACGAGCGCGACCACCGCGAAGCGCACGGTATCCTGGTTCATGACCTCCTCGAGCTCAAGCTGCTGGTTGCCGGTGACGAGCGTATCGAACCCTTCAAGCTCCTCGCGGATGTCGCGGATCGCTTGTTTGACGTGCGGATCATTCGAGCCGCCGTCAAAGGCGACCTGCAGCAGTGTCCCGCCCTCGGTGTAGTAGTTCTCGATCACGGCGTCATCACGGAACTCGGCGGGCTGACTCACCGGCGCCAAATCCGTTACCCAGTGGACGGCCTTGACGCCCTCGATCTCCTCGATGCGGCCCTTGAGCGCGTCGACGGTGGCGTCGCTCTCATCTTGAACGAGTATCTGGATCATCGTGCCGAGCGCGAACTCCTCGTCCACGATGTCAAGCCCGCGAACCGAGTCGAGATCGGCGGGCAGATACGACATCAGGTCGTAGTTGATGCGGCTGTTCATCACACCCCAGGCACCGACGACGACGAGCAGAGCGGCGATCGCCATGACGGCCTTGCGTCCTCGCACGATTGCGGTGGCGAGCCTCAGGAGCATGCGGAGACCCCTCTCAGGAACAGCCCGGTCATGAAAGCAGCACGGACCTCGACCGGCTCACCGGGATCCTGTCCCAGCGGAGTCTCGAGCACTCGAGCGGTGATGAGCGTGTTGACGAGCGCGAAAAGCGCGGTCGCGGCCAGGTGGGAGTCGGTGTCGCGGAACTCGCCGCACGCGATACCCTCGTCGATGACCGCCTGCAGCCGATCGATCGTCGTTGCACTCCGCATCAACACGTGACCCGGAGGCGGCGTGCTGACGTCCGTGACGCTCCTGATGAGCAGCCGCATGAGCGCCGGCTGTCCCTCGAGGAGCACCATGTACGCACTGACGAAATCCGTGATCCGATCCGTTGGCCGCCCGTCCCCGTTGAGCGTTCGGATGGCCGTTGCCTCAAGGAGGTGAAGACCCTCTCGGACGACGCTCTCGTACAACGCGGCCTTGTCCTTGAAGTGGTAGTAGACGAGGCCGGTAGACGTGCCACACGACGCTGCGATGTCGGCGACAGACACGCCGTCGAATCCCTGTTCGGCAAAGAGGTCTCCGGCTGCGGCGAGGATGCGCTCGCGTGCGGATGACTCGGCCTCGGACATCGGGACGTCTCCCATCGTACTGACTGAACGTTCAGTCAGTACGATGACCCGCTGCCCACACGAAGTCAAGAGCGCCGGTAGACGAACGGAGAGCGCCCATCCCGGAAGGATGAGCGCTCTCCTGCTCTAGGCTCGAGGGCTGCGTCTGGAGTGAAGAGCCTAGATCGTTCCCGTTGCTTCGATCGTACCAGTCGGCTCCACTGTGCCTGTCGGCTCGTCAGACTGGATGCCGTCGTCCTGCTCCCCCGCCGGCTCATCCGCTTCGATTCCGAGCCAGGACATGAACTTGGCGATCACCCGCTGCAGTCCCGGAGGGAGTGACGAGCGTTCGCCGGCGTCGAGTTCGGCCTGCATCCGCTCAAGGTTGCTCTGGAGCCGGGACAGTGCATTGGCGATGCCAGTGCGCTCCCGCACGACCGACCCCGCTGCCTCTTCGGTGCGCGTCCTCTCGCGAACCTGCTCGGTCTCGCCGTCACCAGGCGCCTCCTCATCGGAGCCACGCGTTGCGCCTTTCTCCTGGCCCGGTGGGACCGGTTTGTCGGCATCGGCGTCCTTAGACGCGTTGCCGTGGACGCTACTGTCCTGCGCATCCGGCGCCGCTGCTGCCCCCTTGCCGTTGGCGCTTGCGGGAACGCCCCCGCGCTTGGCGAGCGCTGTTGCCGGCAGAACGAGCGTGAGGGCGAGCGCGATGATGAGGACCGAAGTGATCGTGCGTTTCATGAGCCACCTCCTGGCACAACAGTCCCCCTGGACATCTACTCTATTGATATCGGGGCGCCGACCAGCAGTGATGAGCGTCAAATGACAGAAGGACGCTGCAAGCACGACGACGCACAGTAGTCGTGACAGGCAGCACGCGGAGATGACGAGCGGGCTAGCGTGTGTGCGCGGTCTGCTTCAGCAGCCAGGCCATGTTCTTCCCGAGTACGTCCATGGTGAGCATCGCTTCCTCGTCGGCCTCCACCTCTCCGGGAGCGGCACCGAACCCGAGATTCCAGTAGCGCGAGCCAGCCACGATCATCTGGCGAATCATGAACAGATGCATGATCGAGTCGAACGCATGGACGGCGCCACCCCGTCGCTCCACAACCACGGCGGCACCTACCTTGCGATCGAGCATGCCGGGATTCGCGCCTGCGACGTAGCCCAGCCGGTCGATCAGCGCCTTGGCCTCGGGCGTCACATCGGCGAAGTACACGGGTGAACCGATGATGATGCCGTCCGCCTCACCGGCTTTGATGATGCAGTCGTTGATGGCGTCATTGCGGCCATGACAGCGGCCGTCCCCGAGTTCGCGGCACTTCAGACACACCGTGCAGCCCTGCGCCTTCTGTCCGGCGAGCTCGACCAACTCGGTCTCGATACCCTCAGCCTCCAGTACGCCGAGCACGCGCTCCAGCATGCGGGCCGTGTTGCCGCCCTTCCGGGCGCTTCCTGAGAACGCAACGACCTTCATGTGACCGCCTCCTACACCAACTCGTTCGCCGATATGACCCGGGCACCCGCCGAACGCATCTCCGCGAAGGCGCGCTCCCCGTCGCCAGGCGCCACATCCACAGCACGGCACCCGTCCTCGATCACCGTCACCCCGAAACCCAGACCGCACGCGTCCAGCACGGTCGCGCGCACGCAGTAGTCGGTTGCCAGACCCATGATGACCAGTTCCTCTGCGCCACGAGATTCCAGATACGCGGCCAGCCCCGTGTCGCGCCTGTGGTCGTTGTCGAAGAACGCGCTGTAGCTGTCCACATCACGATCGGTGCCTTTGCGCACGACGTGATCCACTCCGCCGATGTCGAGCGCCGAGTGAAACGACGCACCCGGTGCGCCCTGAACGCAGTGGTCGGGCCAGAGCACCTGTGACATGCCCGACAGGCTGACAACGTCGCCGGGTGCCGCGCCCGGATGCACCGACGCAAAGCTGCCATGATCGGCCGGATGCCAGTCCTGGCTCGCTACGACGAGCGAGAAACGCGGTGCGAGCGCATTCGCCACGGATACGACTGCATCGCCGTCGGCTACCGGCAGCGCACCAAACGGCATGAAGTCATTCTGCAGGTCTACCAGCAACAGCGCACGCATCGTCATCGTCCTCCTTCGTTAGCGTCTAGTCCGCGGGCCGCGAGGATGAGCGCGGTCTTGCGTTCGTACAGTCCAAGCTCGATACCGACCTTGTAGGTATGCGGATTGAGCAGCCGAAGGTGACTCGGGTCCAGCCGCGAGAGCTGCTCGCGTGTGCGCTCCCGTGATACCTCGATCGGCGGCGTATCGTAGGTCACGCTTCCTCCAGAGCAAACCGGCACGAGCAGGTCCTCCGAGACGTGCGCAGTGCAGTACGACGTGCGCCGGGTGGCGTCGGCGGGATCCACCATCGTGCACTGCTCGCCCGGAGGAACCAGCTCGTCGTAGACCATGTCACCGGTAAAGCGACCGTCATCATCAGCGAAGCGGCGAACCTGCAACAGGCCCGGAGTCGTCACCTTGGCGGCCTGCTCGGAGACCTTCACGCGAGGTTCCCACTCCCCGCCCGGCCGACGTACAGCAGAGAGTTTGTACACACCCCCGAGCGCCGGCTGGTCGTAGGCGGTCACAAGCTTGGTGCCGACCCCCCACACGTCGATCCTCGCTCCCTGGTCCTTGAGGCTCTCGATGGTGTGCTCGTCGAGTTCGTTGGATGCGTAGACGCGCGTCGACCCGAAACCGGCCGCATCCAGCATCGCCCGCGCGCGTATCGACAGCCACGCGAGATCGCCCGAGTCGATGCGGATGCCGGCCAGGTCGCTGCCGAGTTCGCGAAGGCGCTGCCCCGCACGGATGGCGTTAGTCACACCCTCGAGTGTGTCGTAGGTGTCCACCAGCAGTACGGCGTTGTTCGGCATCGCCTCGGCGTATGCGATGAACGCGTCGAGTTCACTGTCGAAGAGCATCACGAGGCTATGCGCGTGCGTGCCACCGACAGGCACCCCATAGCGCTGCCCGGTGAGCACATTGGATGTCCCGGAACAGCCCCCGATGTAGGCTGCTCGCCCGGCCGAGAGTCCACCGTCGGGTCCCTGCGCACGACGCAGGCCGAACTCCAACACAGGGTCGCCATCGGCAGCCCGGCACACTCTCGCCGCCTTGGTGGCCACCAGTGTCTGGAAGTTGATGATGTTGAGCAGAGCGGTCTCGACGATCTGGCAGGTGGCGATCGGACCGGTAGCCCGTAGCAGCGGCTCACCCGGGAAGACGACGGTGCCTTCCGGGACTGCGAGCACGTCCCCATCGAAGCGGAATCCGCGCAGCCACTCCAGGAAGTCGGAGTGGAACAGCGGCTCACCGTCGTTGCCTGCAAGCGTTGCCAGGTACGCGACGTCCTCGTCCGTGAACGTCAGGTGCTCCAGGTACTCCAACGCCTGCTCAAGGCCACACGCCACCGAGTATCCGCCCTCAAAGGGATTGGCGCGGAAGTAGAGGTGGAAGCATGCCTCGGTGTCCGCAACGCCCGCGACCCGATATGCGTGCGCCATCGTGAGCTGGTAGAGGTCCGTAAGCAATCCCGGGACTGCGCGCGCTGCCGCATCCGGCTCCATGCCGCTCCCTTCGGACGGGTGCATCACAGGATACCAGGAGCCGGCCCGCGAAGGCGGTACCCGATACCCGCCCGCGGTAGTGTCCTGGCGCACGCTGCCACAGGTATGATGATGTGCAGGGCCACTCCCCAGACGGTGGCCAGAAGGGATCCCGATGGGCACATACGCAGACCGGATCGACCTCACGATCGGTGGCACGCCCCTCATACGCCTGAACCGCCTGTCTGCCGGACTCTGCGCTTCTGTCGCCGTCAAGCTCGAATCGCGCAATCCGGGCGGCTCGATCAAGGACCGCATCGCGCGATCGATGATCGATGACGCCGAGGCCCGGGGGCTCATCGAGCCCGGCCGCTCCGTGATCGTCGAACCCACCTCGGGCAACACAGGTGTGGCGCTTGCGATGATCGGTGCCGCACGCGGCTACCGTGTGATCCTTACGATGCCCGAGTCCATGTCCGCCGAGCGGCGTGCGCTCCTCGCGGCCTACGGCGCCGAACTGGTGCTGACGCCGCACGCCGGAGGCATGGCGGCTTCTGTTGCCGAGGCCGAGGCCATCGCCGAACGGACGCCGGGTGCGTACCTCACGCGACAGTTCGATAATCCCGCGAACCCTCTCGCCCACTACCGCACGACCGGCCCGGAGATCGATGCGGCGCTCGGCGGGGCGTCACTCGGCGCGTTCGTGGCGGGTGTCGGTACCGGAGGCACGATAACCGGAACGGGGCGCTACCTGCGCGAGCACCGTCTCGATGCGCGAATCCTTGCCGTAGAGCCCGCCGAATCGCCGATCATCGCTCAGCGGCTCGCCGGGGAGGACCTCACGCCCGCCGCCCACGGGATACAGGGCATCGGCGCCAACTTCGTGCCCACGGTGCTCGACACGTCAGTGCTCGATGGCGTTGAGCACGTAGCGACGGAGGATGCCATTGCGATGGCCCGCCGTCTGGCTGCTGAGGAAGGGTTGCTTGTGGGCATCTCGTCGGGCGCGAACGTGGTGGCAGCCATGCGGCTTGCGGCCCGCCCCGAGCTGGCGAACACGACTGTGGTGACGGTTGCGCCGTCCACGGGCGAACGCTACCTGTCTACGCCGCTGTGGGAGGGCTACGGCAAGTAGCCGACTCGTGCAGCGCTGGCACAGCGGTTGCATATGCATCACACAGCACGATGGACTCATGACGGCGAGGACCGATGGCACGCACGGCACTCATGACGCGACTGCTCGCGATGGCGCTTGCCGCCTTCGCGGTCGTAGGTGTGGTCACGCCCGTGTGCGCCATGCCTGACTGCGGCGACGTCACCACGGGGACGTGCTCGGACTTCATGCCGGCGTGCGATGACTGCCCCGACTCCATCGTGATGAAGCACACTCACGACGACGCGACGACAGTGCAGGGCCACGTATTCGAGTCTCCCGCGGCACTTGCGTATGTGGTGCCCGTTGCTCCCGTCGTCCCGCAGGCGCCGCTACCAGCGCAGCCCGAGGCGACCTCAGCACCGCCGCCGCTCGACCCGCTCGGGGTCCGCCTCACGATCTAAGAACACTCCTCATCTGCGCGAACCGGCACCTGGCCGGTTCGCCAGCGTGCGCGCGCATGCGTATCTCTCGACATGAGGAGTGTCCCCTGTGGATCTGTTCTTCCCGTCCCTCACGCTGGGGCTCATCACGAGCCTCCACTGCGTGTCGATGTGCGGACCGATGGTCGTCACCTATGCCCTGAAGGGCACCGAGGGCGGCACCATCGCCCAGCGCGTCGTACCCAATCTCGCCTATCAGGCGGCCAAGATCGTGAGCTACATGCTCGTCGGCCTGCTGCTCGGAGCGGTGGGCTCTGCGTTCGATCTTGATGCCATCCGGCCGTACGTCATGCTGGTGGCCGGCGCATTCATGATCGTGCTCGCGCTCGGTATGACCGGCCGCGTGCCGTGGGCCACACGCTTCACCCCCCGCCCGCCGAAGTTCCTGGTTCGCGCCTTCACCGCTGTGCGCCGCAAAGCGGTGACCGATGCCGAGCGTGACCGCTCCACGCTCGCCACACCGATCACCTTCGGACTCCTGACCGGCCTGATGCCGTGCGCGCCGCTGATGGCGGCACAGCTCAACGCGGCTGCCAGCGGAAGCGCGATCAATGGCGCTATCGCGATGTTCGCGTTCGGTCTGGGCACCGCGCCGCTCATGCTCGGGTTCGGCACCGCGTCGAGCCTGATCCCCCGCAAGCTCAAGCAGCGCGTGATGGTCGCGCTCGCGGTGGTGGTGCTCGTGTTCGGCGTGACGTACCTGAACCGCGGCGCGATGCTGCTCGGCTCCCCGGTGACGCTGCAGTCGGTGAAGGCAGCTGTCCTCGGCGGTGAGCAGACCGCCGCCACCGGTGAGTTCGCCACCGGCGTCGACGGCGTGGTAGAGGTGCCGCTTACCATCGCAAACGTGCAGTTCCAGCCCGCGGTCGTGGATATCCCCGCCGATGTGCCGGTGCGGCTCATCGTGGACCGGCGGGAGGCCAACGCCTGCTCAGACCAGCTCGCGGTGCCGCAACTCGGCGTGCTCGTGGACCTTGCGCCCAATGCCGTGACCGTGGTCGATCTACCTGCTGCCGAAGCAGGCGCGTATACGCTCACCTGTGGCATGGGCATGATGTCCGGTCAACTCCGTGTCGGCGCCGCCGGTGGATCGACCGGCGGTGACGGGCCGGGCATCGCGCTCGTACTCGCGATCGGCGGCATCGTGGCCGCTGGCGCCGCGCTTGTCCGCACCGCACCAACCCAAGCCGATCGCGGACCCCTTGGCCTCACGCGGCACGAGGTCCTGTTCGGGGCGATAGGAATCGTGGTCGCCGTGCTCGCCGGACTCGCATTCGGCGGCCTCCTCTAACGACACACACTCCCCGGCCTCCGGTCGGGACCGACCGAAAGGAACCACCGATGTCAGCAACCACCACCAAGTACCTGCGCATCAGCCTGATCGTCCTCATCGCAGTGCTCGCATTCGTTGCCACATACCAGGTCGCCGAGGCGGCCAGCCGCAGCCCGCAGGGTGACGCCGGGTCCGCTGCGGCCCCGGGCGCCGATGGAGCCTCCCTCGCATGCGCATGCTGCGGCAACAGCGGCACCGGTGAGACCATCGAGGGCGCGGCGGCCGTCGAGGACGACGTCCAGCGCATCAGCGTGGACGCCACCAGCGGGTATGACCCCAATGTGATCCGCCTGACCGCCG
>CAZOSR010000020.1:0-16771 GCA_964582445.1 uncultured Coriobacteriaceae bacterium
AACAGAGCAGGACCTCTCGCATAGGATACAGGTACGCATGTGGGTACGTCCATGGATTAGGCGGTACTAATGAATGTTGTTTCTAGCCTGATCTCCCCGAGAATCATCGGGTGGTCCGGGCAGGAATCCGGCAGACTGCGGCTAATTGTCCAGGCATGGGCAGGTTTCGGAGAGGTGGGTCGATCCTGTGGCGCAGACCGCCAACGGGCTGGTGATGGATCTACGCGGCGTCACGCCGTCCATGCGCCGACCCCTGGTGTTCGCAGTGGTCGATCGAATGGTCGACCTGGACTGTCAGGACAGCATGGTGGTCATCTGCGATCACGATCCGTCGGGTCTTGGGTATCAACTCGATCTGCGGCGGGAATCGCGGGGACTCTTCGAGTTCGACTGCGATCAGCGACTCGATGGCGCGTGGGTAGCGCTCATCCGGCGGCGACTCCGCTAGAGCAGACGTGGTAGCAGGTCCGCGAGGTCGTCGAGATCTCCACTGAAGTCTGCAGCCACCCCGCTGTCTCTCCCAACGTAGAAGGTGCTCATGCCTACATCCGATGCAGGCATATCCAGTGTCCGGTCGTCGCCCACCATCAGACACGTGTGCGGAGCTGCTCCGAGCAGGTCGGCGGTCTGCCGGTAGTATGACGGACTCGGCTTGCAGGACTCCATCAACTCGTACGTGGTGATCACGTGCACCGGTAGATCCGCTACCCCGGCCCATGCCATGCGGTGCATGACAGCGGCACGGGGGAAGATGGGATTCGTAGCGACAGCGACGCGAAGCCCAAGATCGAGTGCGGTGGCGACCGCTCTCCGGGCGCCCTTCGCGGGACCCGCATCGGCGATCAGATCGGGAAACACCTCGGTGTAGAAGGTCTCGAAGATCTCCCAGTCGGTATGAAGGTCGATTCCCGAGCGCAACTGCAGGTCGCGGAAGAAGACGTCCTGGTTGGTCTGACCGGGATGGGGCTCCATCATCGCCCCCACCGATGTGTTCAGTGCACGCACGAACGAGTCGCGTCTGGCGGAGCCATCGATCAGGGGGCGTGCCGTCTCCTCAAGCGCGATGAAGTACCTGTGCAGGAAGTCCGGCAAGTCGAGGTCGAGTAGGGTGCCATCGAGGTCGAAGAGGACAGCCTGCATGGTCAACCTTTCGTTTCGGGCGGTTCCGCGGCTGGGGCATCGTACCCTGTGGATGTCCGGAAGCGAAGAGCGCTGCCGGACTGGTTCGTGTGGACGCGAGAATCCCGTCGTGTTTCACTATGTAGCAATCACTACGATCGTCCGATACTGGTGGTATGTCGATGTCACCCTCACGTCCAGTCATAGTATCGCGTCTGCGTCACGATCCGGCCTTTGCCGCACTCAGCGACCAGGACCTGGACGCCATTGCGGCGGTGATGTCGTACCGCGAGTACCCCAAGGGCGCCTTCATCGCGACCAAGAATGAGACCGCGGATGCGATCTACATGCTGGTCGAAGGCAGGGTCAAGGTCTCGGTGGCGTCGCCCGAGGGCCGGGAGCTTGCGCTGAACTACCTCGAGGCACCCGCGTATTTCGGTGAGGTTTCCGGTGTCGACAACGAGATCCGCTCAGCTGACATCATCGCCACAACAGATGTCGAGCTGCTGCTGATAGACGGCAAGGATCTTGAGCAGGTGTTCCGAATCCAGCCGCGCCTGGCTATCACTCTGATCAGTACTCTGTCCGAGAGGCTTCGCGAGCTGATAGTCCGTCTCGAGGGGATGGCGTTCCATGATGCGACGCACCGCGTCATGCGCGTCATGCTCAACGTGGCGACTGCCTCCTATGAATCGCGCGGTGTACCGGTCATAGAGGGTCTCACCCACTACGAGATTGCGACGCTTGCGGGCACCTCGCGGGAGACGGCGAGTCGAGTGGTCTCGAACCTTGCACGTGAGGGTGTCGTGGCTACCAAGGGACGCAAGATCGTAGTCGATCTGTTCGGCCTGCGCGATATCGTCGAGAGGGACTGAGCCCACCGGGTCGGTCTTCCGCACGCGCCGCATTGGCCATCCAGGGGTATGTACACCAGTATCCGAGCCGCTCTTGGAAGGAGTCCCTGTGAAGGAGTTCACTCTCGAGGATCTGAAGCAGTTCGATGGTCAGGATGGGCGTCCTGCGTACGTCGCATACGATGGTGCGGTCTACGATGTGTCGGATAGCGCGATGTGGGATGAGGGCGACCACGTGGGTGCGCATGCCGCAGGCGAGGATCTGACCGAGGCCCACGACGATGCACCCCATGACGTGCACATCGTCGACTTCCCCAAGGTCGGTACGCTGATCTAGATCGCGTCAAGTACCGCAACGGTCTCGACGTGGTACGTCTGCGGGAACAGATCGACGGGCACGAACCGATCGGCGGAGTAGCCGGAGCTGGTAAGCCGGGCCACATCGCGGGCCAGTGTCGCCGGGTCGCATGACACATATACGATACGCGGGATGCGGGCGCTGATGAGCGCCTGCATCGCCTTCTCGGAGATGCCTGAGCGTGGCGGATCGATGAGTGCGGCGTCCACGTAGCCGATATCCGGCAGCGCATGTGCCGCATCTCCGGGCACGACGTCGGCATCGAGGTGGGCCATCTCCAGGTTGTGGCGGAGATCTGCCAGAGC
This sequence comes from uncultured Coriobacteriaceae bacterium, assembly GCA_964582445.1. Classification (GTDB taxonomy): domain Bacteria; phylum Actinomycetota; class Coriobacteriia; order Anaerosomatales; family Anaerosomataceae; genus Anaerosoma. The sequence continues at coordinate 2,637 of CAZOSR010000020.1, forward strand.
GTGTTTGGACGCTTCAACTGCGACCGCCTCGTCCGCTGCCCGGGCGATCGGAAGCGTGAAGGTGCCTGCGCCTGCGTACAGATCGGCGATTCGCATACTGCCGTCGGGGGCGAGTGCGTCGAGTGCGGCATCGCGAAGCAGTTCTGCGGCTCTCGTGTTGACCTGGAAGAAGCTCGGCGGAGATACGCGGTAGCGGTCGGCACCGAGCCGTTCGTTCCAGTGGCCCGGCCCGGCCAGGACCTCAACACCTGCGATATCGCGCGCATCCCCCGTGCCACGCACCATCGTGCGCGTTACCGTTCGCGCACCGGTTGCCTCGGACAGCACCCGTGCCGCCAACGAGCGGGGGAAGGGTCCGGGTGGAGTGCGCACATCAACAGCGATCTCACCGGTCGATGAGACACGCAGCGAGGCGCGCACGACCTCGGTGTTACCCCGGGTCATCAGGAACCGGAGGGCGCCGGCAAGCGCCTTGGGCATCTTCGGTCTCGCGCGGGTGAGCAGCAGACAGTCATCCACAGGGACGATGCTATTGGAGCCTGCACGCGCGAAGCCGACGGTCATCGAGCCACCGGAGCCCGATACCGCTAGTTCGATCTTGTTGCGGTAGCCGTACTCAGTAGGCGAGGGGATCGCCTCGCCTACCGATGGGGATTCGAGGTGTCCGATCCGGGTGAGCGCATCGACAAGGCTTCGCCGCTTCTCCGCAAGCTGGCGTTGATACGCCACGTGCTGCCACTGGCATCCGCCGCACAGCCCGGCGTAGGGACACGGAGGGTCCACGCGGTCAGACGAGGGCTCCAACAGTTCCGCAATACGCGCTCTGACCCAACGGCCGTGATCCTCGGTGACTTCGAGCGTCACTACGTCACCGGGACAACTGTGTGCAACAAAGGCGGTCCGTCCATCATCCAGCCTCGTTACGCCGTCTCCACCGTGTGCTAGGCTCTGTATCGTAGTGCGCGAGGGATCCATCCATGCCCTTTCCGTCTGCACCATGATAGCGGGAGAGCATGACGCGCGGGGTGGCCGTACAGGTGATGGGGACGAGTCTCGGCCTGGTCGGCATGACGGTTGTTCGGTGAGCGAGGAGGTACGTCCAGGTGGCGTCCATGCGAGTGCTTATCGTCCACGACGATGCTGCGTTCTTCGAGCGTGCGAAGCAGGGCATCGTGGCAGCGTTCCCGGATGTGCAGGTCAACGGGGCCATTTCGGCGCCGCGCGCGCTTGGTATGGCCAAGCAGCAGACGCCCGATGTGATCATCGCAGATGGTGATCTTGAGGGTATGGACGGGTACACCTTCACTTCGGAGCTCAGAAACGATCCGGATATACAGGGGATCCCCGTTCTCATCGTGGCCGACCAACCGAGTGAGGCGAGCGCGTTGAAGGCGCGGCAGGTCGGCGCTGCGGGTCATCTGCCGTCGACCATTGACACGCCGTCCCTCGTCCAGAAGATCGGTTCGCTCGTGCAGGGCGCTCCCGCTCCAGTCCCGTCTGCGGCAGGACCGGGCGACCAGCCGGTGGAGCCGCTCGGCGTGCGTGACGCCGCCGTGGCACCCGTCGGTGGAGCCTCTGTACCACCGTCAGCCGCTCAGTCTGCGCCATACGGGCAGCCCGGTGCGGGTGCGCCGCAGACTCCGCTCGGCGTTCAGGACCCTGCGGCGGCAACGCCAGCGCCAGGCATCGGTGCGTCCCAACCGGCCGGGTTTGGCGGTCCGCGGGTTGCACCGCCCTCATCGCCATCGATCGGAGTAGGTGTCGCACCGCAGTCGGACGTGCCGCATGTGGATGATCTTCTGCGTCATATGATCGACATCGGCGGTTCCGACTTGCATATCACGGTGGGTAGCCCTCCTGGCATTCGCGTGCGCGGTGAGGTGACACCGGTCGAGGACCAGAAAGTGCTCACCCCGAAGGACACGCAGGAGATGCTGCTCAGCCTGCTCTCGGAGGAGCAGCGGCGCAGATTCGAGACCGAGCTTGAGCTCGACTTCGCGTACAGCATCCCGGGTCTTTCGCGATTCCGAACGAACATCTTCCAGCAGCGCAACTCGATGGGCGCCGTCTTCCGTGTCATACCGCTGAAGATCCCGACGCTCGAAGAACTCCAACTCCCACGCGTCTGCAAGTTCCTATCCGAGCGCCCACGCGGCATGGTACTCGTCACGGGTCCTACCGGTTCCGGTAAGTCCACCACGCTTGCGGCGATGATCGATCACATCAACGAGACACGACCGGTCCACATCATCACGATGGAGGACCCGATCGAGTTCATGCACAAGAACAAGCGGGCGTATGTGAACCAGCGTGAGGTGGGTGAGGACACGCACTCGTTCACGTCGGCGCTCAAGCGCGTGTTGCGTCAGGACCCGGATGTCATCCTCGTCGGTGAGATGCGCGATCTCGAGACGATCTCCGCGGCGTTGACCGCTGCCGAGACCGGGCACCTTGTGCTCGCGACGCTGCACACCACCGGCGGTCCGGAGACAGTCGATCGTATCATCGACGTCTTCCCCCCACATCAACAGCAGCAGGTGCGTATGCAGCTCTCCACCACACTCGAAGGTGTTCTCTCGCAGACGCTGCTCCGCTCGACCGATGGACGAAGCCGCGTGATGGCGATGGAGATCATGCTCGGCATCCCTGCCATCAGCAACCTCATTCGCGAAGGCAAGACGCACCAGATGGCGACCATCATCCAGGGCGGTGCGGCGGTTGGCATGCAGACGCTGGATCAGCACCTCAAGAGCCTTCTGCAGGCTGGCCGGGTCACGTACGAGGAGGCCATCCAGAAGGCGAAAGAGCCGCGGGAGCTCGCCCAGATGCTCGGGCGCAAGATCTAGCGTCCGTCGTCTGATCGAGCACGAGACAGGCGGGGCGGCTGATTGCCGCCTGTGCTGCAGGCAAGGAGGTCTCGTATGGATACAGTGAAGGTGAAGTGGAACTCCAAGCGGCGCTTTGTGGGATGGGACGAGGCGGGTCACGGAATCGTCATGGACGCGCGCCCCGAGTACGGCGGCGATGGCAGTGGCGCGTCCCCGATACAGCTCGTGCTGTACGGACTGGCCGGGTGCACGGGCATGGATGTGATCTCGATCCTCGAGAAGAAGCGGCAGACCGTCCTCGATCTTGAGATCATCGTGAACGGTGAGAAGCGCACCGAGGAGTATCCCAAGATATACGAGCGCATCGAGGTCGAGTACGTTGTGACCGGCATCGGCGTGAAGCCTGAAGCCGTTGCCCGCGCGATCGAGCTTTCAGAGGAGAAGTACTGCTCGGTCAAGGGGATGCTCGGGCCGCAGGTCGAGGTGACCACCCGGTTCACTGTGCGTGAGGCGGATCTGCCGCGTGAGTGAACTCAGGTCGGGCGTCGTCGTCCTGCCCGTCTACAACGAGGTCCAGTCCGTATCCAGCGTGCTTGATGCGGTGCGCTGCGTCTTCGACGGACCGGTGATCGTGGTGGATGATGGGTCGAGCGACGGTACGGCGAGTCTTCTCGACAGCCGCGATGACATCATGGTCGTGACGCATGACGTCAATCGCGGGTATGGCGCCTCGTTGATCCACGGCTTCACCGCCGCGCTCGAGCTCGGCCGCGAGGCGGTGATCACCATGGATTGCGACGGTCAACACGAGCCCGCGCATATCCCTGAGTTCCTTTCCGCTTTGGACGACTGTGCGATCGTCTCGGGCAGCCGCTATCTGCCCGGAAGCGAGGAATCGGGGACTGCGCCCGCCGAGCGGCGCGACGTCAACAGGCGGGTGACCACGATCATCAACCGTGAGACGGGCTGGTCGATCACTGACGCATTCTGTGGCTTCAAGTCGTATCGTGCCGAGGCGCTGGCACGGCTGAGGCTGACCGAGCCGGGCTACGCGATGCCGCTCGAGCTCTGGGCTCGCGCGTACCGTGCCGGCCTCTGCATCGTGGAGCACCCCGTGGAGCGCATCTACTTCGATGGGGACCGTTCGTTCGGCCAGGACCTGGACGATCCCGAGCGCCGATTCCAGTACTACCTGCGCGTGTGGGAGCGCGCGCTCCGCGAGGAGGAGTAATGGCAGACGTCATGTGCATAGGGGCGCATCCCGACGATGTTGAGATCGGCATGGGCGGGACGGTGGCAGCGCTCGCGCGCGACGGGGCGGATGTTGTGATCGTGGACCTCACCGATGGCGAGCCCACTCCGTTCGGCACACACGAGCGTCGGATTGCCGAGGCTGCCGCGGCGGCCCGCATACTCGGCTGCCGGCGCGTGACGTTGGATCTGCCAAACAGACTGCTGACAGACGATGCCGATGCGCGCACTGCGCTTGCCGAGGTGGTGCGGGCCGAGCGACCCGCGGTGATGTTCGTCCCGTATCCTGAGGATGCGCATCCCGACCATCTTGCCGCGGCGCGGATTGCCGAAGCGGCACGCTTCTACGCCAAGCTCACCAAGACGTCGATGAGAGGGGAGCCCTTCTACCCTGTGCGCGTGTACCGGTACATGGCAGTCCACCTGCGACTCGTGCGCGAGCCCTCGTTCTTTGCCGACATCTCCGGCACGCTCGACGTGAAGCTCCGGGCGCTTGAGGCGTACACTTCGCAGTTCGTGGACAACGAGGCGAACGCCGGTGTGATCGCTCAGGTGGAACGCACCGCACGCGCGTATGGCGATAGCGCCCGGGTTGAGGCGGCGGAGCCGTTCTTCGCGTTGGAGACACCGGTCGTGCAGCGTGTCACCGACCTCGTGTAGGGGGTTCTGATGAGCGTGCACGGTCGGATAGCGCCACCAGAGGGGCACGGGGAGGTCCTGTGCGTCCCTCACTACGCGGAGTGGACGGCGCTCGTGGCAGCGAACCGCCGTGCAGTCGAGACCTGGCCGGAGACCCTGCGCACGATGAGGTCGAGAGCGCGCCGTGAGATCCTGGAAATCGCGGAGGGGTGGACGCGCGAGCTGGGTGTGGAGGCGACGGCGGGTGCCCCGGACGGTCCGATCGTCATGACCGGACACCAACCCGAGCTCTACCATCCTGGCGTCTGGGTGAAGGTCTTCCTGCTTGATCGCCTTGCCCGGGACATCGGCGCGACAGGTATCGACCTGGTGGTAGACACCGATCGCGCCGAAGAGACCGGTGCGCGGCTCCCGCATCTCGGTCCACCGGTCGTGACCGAGCACGTGCGGCTGTCAGCCGACCGGGGTGGCGCCTACGTCCAGGCACCTCTGCCGAGCGCAGAAGAGAGATCACGGTTCCGGGAGAGAGGCGCGGCGATCCTCTCGGAATCGCGTGCTCCGGCCCTCGGACACCATTTCGTGGCGTTCTGCGATCATCTCGATACAGCTGCAGCGCGAACGTCCGATCTCGCTCAGTGTGTGACTGCGGCACGCAGGTCGTTCGAGTCGCCTGCGGGTGTCGACTACCTGGAGGCACCAGTCTCGCGGATGGCCTCGATGACGTCGTACCGGGCGTGGGCCGCGTCATTGCTCGGCGATGCTCAGCGGTTCATGGACACCATGAACGACGCGCTCGGTTCGTACCGGATGCGAACGGGTACGCGCTCGGCGGCCCAGCCCTTCCCGGATCTCGAGCGGAGAAACGGGCTGGTAGAGGCCCCCTTCTGGTTGCTGTGCGAAGGCAGACGCGAGCGCGTGTGGGTGCGTGCTGATGGCGCGCTGTGCGCCGGCGAGGACGCCGCGTTAGCGATGCCGGGGTGCGGGGCAAGCGATCTGGGGCGACTTGCAGCAACGGGGTCGATCCTCGCCCCCAAGGCCGTTACGCTCACCATGTTCGCCCGGGTCTTCCTGGCTGATCTCTTCATTCACGGTACCGGCGGGGGCAGGTACGATCGCGTGACCGACGCGGTCATCGCTGGCTACTACGGCATCGTCCCACCTCGATACGCCGTCGCATCGATGACGCTCCTTCTCCCATTCGGCGCGCACGTTGTGACTGGCGATGAAGTTGCTGTGCTTGCGCAACAGCTCCACCGTCTCGAGCACAACCCGGATGCCATGCTCGACTACCTCGAGTTCGATGATGAGGATGAGTACCGTCGCGTGCGCGCACTCGCGGATCGGAAGGCATCGATGGTCGAGGCGATCGGGCAGGACGGCGCAGACAAGAAGGCCATCGGTGCGCAGATCAGGGCAGTGAACGCCGAGCTCGCTGATATGCTCCAGCCCGTCGTTCTTGAGACCCGCGATCGCCTTGAGCGCGCGAAGGCGGCACAGGCGGCTGCCGAGGTTCTCACCGACCGCACGTATCCGTACTGTCTGTGGGATCCTCGCGAGGTCGCGGACAAGGTACGCTAGCACCTGGCGCTCCGTGGCGTTAGAATGCACTTCACCTGCCCTCGTGGCGGGTGGTACGACCCGTCAGAACGAAAGGACCGCCATCATGGGTAAGCCCGTCGTCGATCCCGACCTGTGCACCGCCTGCGGCATCTGCGTGGACGAGTGCCCCACGAGTGCTCTCGACCTTGAGGACGTGGCCGTCCTCGCTCGTCCGGACGACTGCACCGAGTGCGGCACGTGCGAGGATGTCTGCCCCAACGAGGCGATCAAGCTCCAGTAGCACGGGGCGCGATACGCACTACCTCGAATGCCGGGCTTCGTGCCCGGCATTCGTGTTTCTCTAGCCGCGAGGCCCGCCCCGGTCATGGATGTAGAACCGAGGCTCCTCGCCTCTGAGCAACCCCATGAAGCGGCGATGGTGAGCCGCATACACGACTGCCCCCATGAGGAGCGCGAACCAGAAGTCCGGGGACCGCAGCAGCGCTGCCGTAACGGGGAGCGTGAACGAGGCGGCGACCTGTCCCGCCATCATGTACCGGCTGATCGCGATCACAGTGAGTCCGACGACGACAACGGCTGCGAAGTAGCGGATGTCGTAGGCGAGCAGTGCGCCCGCTCCCGTGGCGAGGCCTTTGCCGGAGCGGGCGATTCGCTTCTTGATGAGCGCCATGAACGCCGAGTAGTTGTGACCCAAGACCGTTCCGGCGACTGCTGCCATCGGCAGGAGGGCCCAGGACGCGCGTGCCGCAGTCATGCTGACCCCGACGGGGACGAGTAGCGGCGCACCGGCTAGCATCTTCGCCGCGGCGACGGGCAGGAGACCCTTGAGGATGTCGGACAGCATCGCCACGACGAACCAGCCCCACGAACCGGTCGTCCGGCGCACGTTCATCGCACCGACGTTGCCGGTCCCGTGTGCCGTGATGTCCTCACCATTGACGGCCCTGACGATCAGGTACGCCGAAGGTATCGAGCCCGCCACGTAGGCGATCAGGAATGTGCCAAGAACCCATCCGGCAGTCGCGATCGGCGTCATATCGGTGGTGAGGGCATTCATCGGTCCACCGGCACGATGCATTCGACGGCGTTCGGGACGATCTCGACCTGGAAGTGACGGCTCACCATGACCTCACCGTCGATCTGAGCCGGCATGGGGTCGTCCGATTCGATCACGACCTTCCGGCGGCGAGACATGCGCACGACCTTCATGCCCGTGTGTTTGCCGAGCACTACGAACGGCAGTCGCATGAGCGCCTGAGGGAGTGAGAGGGGGTCGATGACGCACACCTCGAGCAAACCGTCATCCGGTATCGCATCCGGTGTGATCTTGAAGCCGCCACCGTAGGTGGGACCGATCGTCATGGCCGCTGCCAGCAGCTCGTCTTCCACGGGTGGCTCGTCATCCCAGGAGATGCGCACACGATGCGAGTACAACTCGTTGAACAGCACATGGATGAGCGCGGTCAAGTAGAGCCAGAGACCTGACCGCTTGGTCGTCGTCTTGTACTCGACAGCCTTGGCGGTCACTCGCGCATCGAGACCCGCTGCGAACGAGTTGTTGAAGTACACACCGTTACACCTGCCGATATCGAATCGGCGACGTTGGCCTGAGACGAGGGTGAGCGTTGCCTCGGCGATGTCCTCGGACACGCCGAGGGTCCGACGCGTGTCGTTCCCGCTTCCCGTGGGGATGAGGCCGAGCGCAGGGCGGGGCTCCGGGCGCGCCATGATGCCGTTCAGCACTTCATGCACGGTGCCGTCACCGCCGACTGCGACGATCGCGTCATAGCCCTGCGCATCACGCGCTATCTCTGACGCGTGACCCATGTGCGTCGTGAGGACGATGTCATACGATGCAGACTGCAGGAGCTGCTCGATGACCGGCACCAACGGGCCCGTCTCACCGTGCCGTGCCTCTGGGTTGACGATCAAGAGCATGCGGGGGGTCGTCATGTCCGTTCCCTGTCACCGGGGCGGGTCTTGAGGGCAAGCATAGCGGCCTGACATCCGCTTGGAAACCTGGGGCCCCTGTGCTACTGTTCTCGGGCGTCCCCGCCCTCTTAGCTCAGGGGATAGAGCGTCTGCCTCCGGAGCAGAAGGTCGTAGGTTCGAATCCTACAGAGGGCGCCAAAAAGACATCGCAGCCGAAGGGCCGATCCGCTGAGTGCGGACCGGCCCTTCTCTTCGTCTGGTGGGAAAGCCGGTCTAGTGACCCTCGGCCTTCTCCTTCTGGTACTCCTCAACGAGCTTCTTCTGGATGTCCCCGGGTACCTGCTCGTAGCTCTCGATGCTGAGCGTGTACGAACCTGTGCCGCTCGTGATCGATCGCAGGTGTGGCGAGTAGTGCACGACCTCTGCATATGGCGCCTGCGCCTTGATGACCTGGACTCCGGCCTCAGGCGCGTCCATGCCAAGGATGCGGCCTCGGATGGAGGAGATGTCACCCATGACCGCGCCCGCGTGCTCGTCGGGCACCTCGATCGTCAGTGTGGCGATCGGCTCGAGGATGACAGGGTCCGCCTTCTCCGCTGCGGCGCGGAAGCCGATGCGTGCAGCCGTCTTGAAGGCCATCTCGTTGGAGTCCACCGCGTGCATCGAGCCGTCGTAGACGGCAACCTTGACGTCCTGCACGGGATACCCCGCGATCGCGCCGGAGGACATGGTGTCCTGAACGCCCTTGTCGATCGCTACGATGAACGGCTTGGAGATCCTGCCGCCGACGATCTCATCCAGGAACTCGTAGCCACGGCCAGGGTTGGGTTCCAGCCTCAGCCAACAGTCGGCGAACTGTCCGCTGCCGCCTGTCTGCTTCTTATGGCGGCCCTGCGCTTGCGCGGTCTTTCTGATCGTTTCGCGATACGGGATGCGGATGTCTATGAGTTCCGCCTCCACGTGGAAGCGATCGTGAAGACGGTTGATGAGCACGTCGATGGCAGCATCGCCGTATGCGGTGATGACGGTCTGGTGAGTCTCCTCATCGCGGCGCATCAGAAGCGATGGGTCCTCATCGACGATACTCTTCAGCGCTGAGCCAAGCTTGTCCTCGTCGGCCTTGGTCTTGGCTACGATCGCCACCGGATACAGAGGCTCCGGCAATGGCAGCGGTGCAAAGGCCACGTCACCCTTGGCCGAGAGCGTGTCGTTGGTAAGCGTATCCGAGAGCTTGGTGAGGACAGCGATGTCACCTGCCGGTGCGCCTTCGATGTCGACCGTCTCCTTGCCGATCATCTTGTAGACGTGGGCGACGCGCTCCTTCTTGCCGGTGCGTGAGTTGACGAGCTCCTGCCCCGGTGAGAGCGTTCCGGAGACTACCTTCACGAAGTTCATCCGGCCGACATACGGGTCGGAGAGCGTCTTGAAGACGTGCACGGCCACATCGCCTTCAACAGAGAAGGCGACCTCATCGCCGTCGGTAGTGACGAGGGGGCCGTGTGCCGTGGGCTCAGGGAAGAACGTCACGATGTCGTCCATGAGGTCTTCGACACCCTGCATGGTGATGGCGGAACCGACGAACACGGGGATGAAGATCGACTGTGCGATCGCCTTGTCGAGCAGCGTTTCGAGCTCCTCCTGCGTCAGACGCTCGCCTTCGAGGTACTTCATCATCAGGTCGTCGTCTGCCTCGGCAACGAGCTCGCAGAGCTTGTCGCGCGCTGCTTCCGCGGCATCCTTGAGTTCGGCGGGGATTGCGAGGACCTCTTCCTTGTCGCCCTCGTGGTGGTACGCCTTCATCCGGATGATGTCGATCACACCGCGGAAGTCCTGTTCCGCTCCGAGAGGGATCTGGACAGCACCCACACGGTGTCCGAACGCAGCTTCAAGAGCGGCCATCGCGGCATCGAAGTCGGCGTGCTCCTTGTCCATGCGGTTGACGAAGACCGCCTTCGCGATGCCCATCTCGGTGGATAGCTTCCAGAGCTTGCGCGTCTGCACCTGGGGACCTGCGACCGCGTCCACCACGAACAGCGCCATCTCGGCGGCCTCCATGCCCGCGACGGCATCGCCGATGAAGTCGGCATAGCCGGGGGTGTCGATCACGTTGATCTTGACGCCCTTGTGCTCCACTGGAGCCAGTGCGAGATTCAGCGTGATCTTGCGCTTGACCTCTTCAGCCTCGTAGTCGAGGTTGGAGTGGCCTTCCGCAACGCTGCCGAGGCGTTTGGTCTGTCCTGCCATGAAGAGCATCGCCTCGGCGAGCGACGTCTTACCGGCATCTCCATGGCCAAGCAGGACGACGTTGCGGACCTTGTCGGTGCTGGGAGCTCCCATGAGCATCGCCTCCTCGTGCAACACACGGACGGGCCTTCTCGGATAAGGCCGGACCCGTGGTGCCCGTGCGTCGCGGGAGGCGACGACGGCCCGAAACAGGGCCCGGTGCACACATCACGCCTCCGTCGCGGAGGACGGTGACGTGATGCCACGATAACACAAGGGGCAGGCGCGAAAAGGGGCGTAGCGACTGCCTGACGCGCACGGGGCTCACTGCTAGAATGGGGCGATCCAGCCGTATCGGTAAGCCGGCGCATCGACCGGCAGGGGAGGTCGAGTGATTCCCGGAAGCACCCGTACGAGTGCGCGTTCCATCGCAGTCCTGACAATGCTCGTGTGGGGGGTTGCGCTCGCTCTTGCGGGATGCTCGAAGGCGACCCTCGGAGGTGCTGCCGCTCAGCAGGATGCGCCGAACGCGGCGTCGCAGTCCGCACCCGCCGGCGATGACCCGGTGGCCGTCTATCAGGAGGATCCCATGCTTCACGTCTCTACTGCAGAGGTCAGCGGCACGGAACGTGCCACCATGGTCACAACAAAGGGCACGATCGTCCTGGAGTTCTATGCCGCAGATGCGCCGAATACGGTTGCGAGCTTCATCGAGCTCGTCGACGCCGGGTTCTACGATGGTGTCAAGTTCCACCGTGTGATCTCTGGATTCGTCGCGCAGGGCGGCGATCCGATCACTCGTGACCTGACTCCCGAGCAGGTCGTGGCCGGGGGCGGCGGAATCGGCACGGGCGGTCCGGGCTGGAACCAGAAGGCGGAGTTCAACTCCCGTAAGCACGAGACCGGCACGCTTGCGATGGCCCGCGCACAGCACCCCGATTCTGCCGGATCGCAGTTCTACATCTGCCTGGCTCCACAGCCATCGCTCGACGGTCAGTACACCGTTTTCGGTCGCGTGCTGGAGGGCATGGACGTGGTGCAGTCCCTGACCGTAGGGGACACGATCGAGTCGGTCACCATCAGCCGCTAGGAGGCCATCTGTGGACGAAACCCGTCTGGCTGCCGGTGAGACGGCGTACGAAGCTGCACAGTGGACCGCCGCTGCACGCGAGTTCCTGGGGGCCGCAGGAGGTGAGGTTCGAGGGAGCGGGTACGCCTTCCACCGCGCGGGTAACGCTCTCATGAAACTGAAGCGCATAGATGACGCGTGCGCGGTCTATGAGCGCGCGCTTGCTGACCCTGACTACGAGGATCGTGCCGCAGTGGCGCGCAATCTTGGAACGGCGCGCATGTCGCTGGGCAAGCACGCCGAGGCGGCTTCGGCGTTCGATGAAGCCCTGAAGCGGTCGGACGACGACGGGCGGTACAAGGCGCTGCAGGGCCTCGGAGGCGCTCTCTACGAGCTCGGAAGGGTCGAGGAGGCTGCCGAGATGTACCGGCGTGCCGCAATCGAGTTCCGCAATCCGGATCCCGGCAAGGCCCTCAACAATCTCGGGCTGTGCCAGATGGCGCTCAAGCGTCCCGAGGACGCCGTGCAGTCGTACCAGGCGGCCGTCGACCTCCGTGACTATCGGGGTCGGGGCAAGGCGGCAGCCAACCTGGGCATGGCCTACGCCGCTCTCGGTATGCACGATCGGGCGGTCGGCGCTTTCGAGCGTGCGCGGAAGGAGCTCGGGTACGAGTTCTCTCCTGCGATCGACGCCGCCTACCGGGCGAGCGTGGTAGCGGCCGCACCCGCTGAGAGGGTGGACGGATGGTCCACGGGTGAGTTGCCGATGTCGTCGACACCTGCAGCCGCGAAGGCCGTCGTGTTCGACGATGAGGCGGAGGCAGACGAAGTCACCGGCTTCTTCTCCCGGACCGACGCGGACATGAAGGTGGCCGACCGGGAGGCACGCAGGAAGGACCTGGCGGTGCGCCGCGAGGCGAGGCCCCTCTGGTTGACGCTCCTCGTGTGGGGCGCTGTCGTCGTGGTCATAGTGGGGCTCGTGGTGGGTGCGTACCTCATGGGGTACGGGTACCCCACGCAGCAGATGACCGTGAACGGAGTGCTCGGGGCGTACTCGGCGGGTGAGGATGTGTCCTCGTATTGGGTGGCGGTTCCTGCCTCTGACGTGGACAAGGCGATGTCAGGACTTCCTCCCTCATGGCAGTCATACAGCATCGGGACGGTAGAACAATCGGCCCGGGCGTCCACGGTGGAGGTCACCGTCGTGCACGAGCAGGGCGGAGAGATCGCATACCGGTTCTCCCTCGCCCGTGAGGGTGTCGGCTGGAAGATGAACGGGATCACTACCGCGTTCGACTCGCTGGAGGGCGGCATCTGAGATCGGTGGCGCCGTATCTCCCGTGCAGGGTTTATCCTGTGCGGGTCGAACCATCGTCGGAACAGGCTGGTGGACTCATCAGCGCACACAAGCAAGGGAGTGGACGTGGATCAGAAGACCTATTGCATGATCAAGCCCGATGCCGTGGCACGTGGCCTTATCGGCCGCATCGTGAGTCGTTTTGAGGAAGTAGGGCTGACGGTAGAGCGCATGGAGCTGGGTGCGGTCACACCGGAGCAAGCGGCAGCCAACTACGCGGAGCACGAGGGCAAGCCATTCTACGAGGGCCTCGTGCAGTACATCACCTCTGGTCCCGTCGTGAAGATGGTGCTCTCCGGTCCGGATGCGGTGCTCGTGGTCCGGAAACTCATGGGTGTCACGAATCCCAGGGATGCCGCTCCCGGCACCATCCGTGGGGACTACGGACTCACGCTGGACGCCAATATCGTTCACGGATCCGATTCGACCGAGAGTGCCGAGCGGGAGATCGCGATCTTCTTCGGCTAGTCACCGGGGGGGGGCAGGATGCGCGGCCTCCGGTCGCATTGTGCACATCGGGGAAGGGGTTTGCGTGGGTAGATCCGCGTTTTCGGGTGGCGTTCACCCGCCCGGGCATAAGGAGAGTACGGCGGGGTCGTCGGTGCAGTGGGCGCCTGTGCCGACGCGGCTGGTGGTTCCGCTGAGTCAGCACCTCGGAGCGCCGTGCGCGTCACTGGTGAGCAAGGGCGATCGCGTCGAGCGCGGCCAGGTCATCGGCGACGTGGATGCCATGGTATCTGCGCCGGTGCACAGTCCGGTGGCGGGCACCGTCACAGAAGTGGGGACCACGCTCGTGGCCGGTGGCCAGCGTGTTGCGGCGGTCATGATCGAGCCGGATGCCGAGCAGGATCTCGCTGCATACGTGCTGGTACCCGACGGAGCGGATGCGCGGGCGCGTGTGCGCGCAGCAGGCATCGTCGGCATGGGGGGCGCGACGTTCCCGAGCACGGTGAAGCTCACTCCGCCCAAAGGCATGGAGGTTGACACCGTCATCCTGAACGGCTGCGAGTGCGAGCCATTCCTCACCTGTGACCATCGGCTCATGCTGGAGGAGCCGGAGCGCGTCGTGGCGGGCGCGCAGAAGATCCGGGATATCGTTGGAGCCAGGCGTGTGATCATCGGCCTGGAGGACAACAAGCCAGACGCTGCGGCGGCCCTTCGCGCGGTGGCCGGCTCTGGCATCGAGGTCATGGAGCTTCCGACGCGCTACCCGCAGGGTGCTGAGAAGCAGCTCATCTACGCGCTGCTGAAGAAGGAGGTCCCGCACGGCAAGCTG